>JACQGT010000327.1 GCA_016199425.1 Chloroflexota bacterium | reverse complement strand
GTATAGAATTCCAATCCGGACAGGGTTTTTGTCTGCCATTTTTTCTCCTCCTCTGTTCAGCATCAATCGGCATATAGTTTTGTAGGGGCGCTTGCTTGCTGCGTCCGTCTCCTGTGTACCGGGCGCAGCAAGCAAGCGCCCCTACAGAGAAAATCTTTACCTGTAAAACGATAGCAACGAAAACAGGACGCAAATAAACACAGAAACTGTGGATTCGCGCAGATCAAATCCGTAAATTCTGAAATCCTGTTCTTGTTTTTAGGAGGGCGAGAGAATGGCTTCCAACACAATGCGTGGGCAGCGGGACGAGCGTCTCGTCGAGTCGGGGCTGATGAAGCGGTTGCTGACCCGCCCCGAACTGGGCGCGGCCGGCGGGGCGCTCATCGTCTGGCTCTTTTTTGCGCTGATAGCGCCCGTCGGCTTTCTCAGTCTGCGCGGCACAGCCAGCTATCTGGAGGTTTCCGCCCATTTGGGCATTCTGGCAGTGGCCGTCTCGCTGCTGATGATCGGCGGCGAGTTCGATCTCTCCGTCGGTTCGATGATCGGCTTTTCCGGCATAACGATTGCCATCCTCAGCACCGTCTACCAGCTACCCATCTATCTAAGCGCTCTGGTGGCGCTCATCCTGGCGCTGAGTGTCGGTTTTATCAACGGCTATCTGGTGATCCGCACCCGGCTGCCCTCTTTTATCATCACCCTGGGCACACTCTTTATCGTGCGCGGGGTCACAATTGGCATCACCCGGCTCATCACCGGGCGCACGCAGATCGGCAGCCTGAACCGTGCGCCGGGCTACGACGTTCTGGCGGCTCTCTTTGCCAGCGACATCCCAATTGGAGGGGCGAATTTTCCCGTTGCCATCGTCTGGTGGCTGCTGGTGGCTGGCGTGGCGACGTGGGTTCTGTTGCGCACGCAGGTGGGCAATTGGATCTTCGGCGTGGGCGGCGACGCCAACGCGGCCCGCAATGTGGGTGTGCCTGTGGACAAGCTGAAGATTGGCCTCTTTATGACAACTGCCCTGGCTGCCTGGCTGGTGGCTGTGATTCAAGTGGCGGTGGTCAAATCCGCCGATACCCTGCGCGGCGAACAGCAGGAATTTATCGCCATCATTGCCGCGGTCATCGGCGGCACACTGCTGACCGGGGGCTACGGCTCCGCCATTGGCGCTGTACTGGGCGCGCTGATCTTTGGGATGGTCAAACAGGGCATCGTCTTCGCCGGGGTGGACGCGGACTGGTTTCAGGTCTTTCTGGGGGCGATGCTCATCCTGGCCGTGCTGATCAACAACTTCATTCGCAAACGCGCGGAGGCAGCCCGACGATGACAGTGAATTCCACACCTCTGATCGAAGTGCGCGACATCTCCAAGTATTTTGGCAGCGTCATTGCCCTGAGCGGCGTCTCCATGACAGTCCAGGCGGGCGAGGTGATGTGTCTGCTGGGGGACAACGGCGCGGGCAAGTCCACCCTCATCAAAATCCTGGCGGGCGTCCACCGCCCCAGCGAAGGCCACTATCTGGTCAATGGGGAAGAAGCCCATTTCAATTCCCCCCGGGATGCCCTGGACCGGGGCATCGCCACCGTCTATCAAGACCTGGCGATGATCCCGCTGATGAGCATTGCCCGCAACTTCTTTCTCGGCTCCGAACCGACCCGGGGGCGGGGCATCTTCAGACGTTTCGACGCTCGCTTTGCCGACCGGATGGCGCGGGATGAGCTGGCAAAGATGGGCATCGATATCCGCAATCCTTCCCAACCGGTGGGCACCCTCTCCGGCGGGGAGCGCCAATCCGTAGCCATCGCCCGGGCCGTCTACTTTGGCGCAAAGGTGCTGATCCTGGACGAACCGACCGCGGCCCTGGGCGTCAAACAGGCGGGCACCGTTCTGCGCTATGTCGCCCAGGCCCGCAGCCAGGGCATCGGCGTCATCTTCATCACCCACAACCCCCATCACGCCTACGCCGTGGGGGATCGCTTCACGATTCTTAAACGGGGGCGCACAATGGGCACATTTACCCGGGCCGAATTGAGCCGGGACGAAATGGTGCGGATGATGTCGGGCGCCGACGAGTTGGATGAATTGAGCAGCGAATTGGAGCGGTTGGCCCAACAGGACGCCCGGATCCACGAGGACGCCCTGAGCGTCATTGAACATCAACTGGCCGAATCCCTGGAGAAGCCGGAAGTGTAGGGGCACGAGGTGGGGCGGGGTGTCCGATTCCGGGAATCGACCAGACGATCACCGGTAAAGAGGCTGGGTGTGGTCGATTCCCGGAATCAAGAGGTGTCAGATGGCGCGATCTGTGATAGCATTGGCATACGCGATAGGATGCGGACCAGTGGAGAGGAGTTCGTTATGGACAGAGCAGCGGTACTCGATGTCGTTTCTGAATACGAACAGGAGTGGGGCAAGCCTATGCCAAGTCTGAATCACTCATTGGCGCAAAGCGCGCTGATTGTCGAATTGTCGCGCAAGTACGGCGACGAGTACACGATTCTCAGCGAACTGACTTTGGAGATGTACCCCGCGGCTACACCCGATGTTGCGATCTATCCTCGTCTTTCACCGAACTGGCTGCGTGACGAAATTCGCAAAACCCAGCCGCCCCTTCTCGTCGTCGAAATCATCTCTCCCAGCCAGAGTGTGGATGAACTGATCCCCAAAATCGAGCGCTACTTCGAGATGGGCGTCAGGTCCTGCTGGCTGGTGCAGCCGCCCCTGCAACAGATCGCTGTCTTTACGCCGGAGATGCAGCCGGAGGTCTTCACCCGGGGCCCGGTGCAGGACCCGGCTTCCGGCTTTTCCGTCAACATCGAAGATATTTTCAAGGGATGAAAAGAATGAACAGCAATGGAGTATTGCTCAACTATATCAACGGCCAGTGGAAAGCCAGCGGGGCCGCGGAAACCCTACCTGTCCACAACCCGGCCAGCAACGCGGTCATTGCCACTGTGGCTCTCTCCCCGGCAGCCGAAGTGGACGAGGCGGTGCGGCTGGCCCAGACCGCCTTTCGTGGCTGGCGCGCCACGCCGGTGGTGGAGCGGGCGCAGCCCTTCTTCCGGCTGAAGATGCTACTGGAGGAGAATCTGGACAGCCTGGCCCGCATCATCACCAACGAATGCGGCAAGACCTACGCCGAGAGTGTGGGCGAGATGCGCCGGGGCATCGAAAATGTGGAGACGGCCTGCGGGATGCCGTCGCTGATCCAGGGTTATAATAACGAGGACATCGCCACCGGCATCGACGAGCATATGATTCGCCAGCCCCTGGGCGTCGTGGCCGCCATCACCCCCTTCAACTTTCCGGGGATGATCCCCTTCTGGTTTCTGCCCTATGCGGTGGCGGCGGGCAACTGCTTTATTTTGAAACCCAGCGAAAAAGTGCCGATGAGCAGCCAGAAGATTTTCGAGTTGCTGGAAAAGGCAGGCTTCCCGCCGGGGGTAGTGCAACTGATCAACGGCGGCGCGGAGACGGTCAACGCCCTGCTGGACCATCCGGGCATCCGGGCCATCAGCTTTGTGGGTTCGACGCCCGTCGCCAAATACGTCTACCAACGGGCCACGGCCAACGGCAAGCGCGCCCAGTGCCAGGGCGGGGCCAAAAATCCGGTTGTCGTCATGCCCGATGCGGATATGGAGACGACGACGCGCATTATGGCCGACTCGGCCTTTGGCTGCGCGGGACAGCGCTGTCTGGCCGCTTCCGTCGCCATCACAGTGGGCGGGGCCAAGAATCCCTTCACCGAAGCCATCGCCGACGTGGCCAGCAGCCGCACAGTGGGCTACGGGCTGGACGCCGGCGTGCAAATGGGGCCGGTGATCACTTCAGCGAGCCAGGCCCGCATTGAAGGGCTGATCGGCAAAGGCGCAGCCGAGGGCGCGCATGTGCTGGTAGACGGCCGCCAGAAGAAAGTCAACGGCTACGACGAGGGCCATTGGGTCTTCCCCACCATTCTGGACGGGGTGGACCCGGCGGGCGATCTCGCCCGCACCGAAATTTTCGGACCGGTGCTGAGTCTGATGCACGCCCGGAATGTGGACGAGGCCATCGCGCTGGTCAACAACCGGGCCTACGGCAATATGGCCTGTATTTTCACGAGCAGCGGCGCGGTGGCGCGCAAATTTCGCTACGAAGCCGACGCCGGCAATGTGGGCATCAACATCGGCGTAGCCGCGCCCATGGCCTTCTTCCCCTTCAGCGGCTGGAACGAAAGCTTCTTCGGCGATCTCCACGCCCAGAGCCGTCACGGGGTGGAGTTCTATACCCAGACGAAAGTGGTGGTGGAGCGCTGGCCGCAGGAGTGGAGCCGGCAGTTCTGATATTGATAGTAACTACTCAAGACTAGCGCCGGTTGAGCGGTGTCCCTTCGATAAACTCAGGACGCCGCCTGAGCCTGTCG
>JACQGT010000326.1 GCA_016199425.1 Chloroflexota bacterium | reverse complement strand
GCACGCAACTGCTCGATCACTTCCCAACGGTCGGGGACAGCCGCAGCCGCCGACGGAGTGGGCGCGCGCAGGTCTGCCACAAAATCCACAATCGTAAAGTCGGTCTCGTGGCCCACGCCAGCGATCACCGGCACCCGGCTGGCGGCCACGGACCGGGCCACCCCTTCGTCGTTGAAGGACCACAGGTCCTCAATGCTGCCGCCGCCCCGCACCAGCAGAATCGTGTCCAGCGGCACCCAGGGGGTACCCGCGTCGAAGAGGCTGCCACCCTGCCCGAAACGATTGGCCGCACCCAGCGCGGCCACAATCTGGCCGGGTGCGTCGCCGCCCTGCACAAGCGTCGGAAAGAGAATCACCTCCACCAGAGGCCAGCGCTGGGCAAGCACGCGCAGCACATCCCGCAGCGCGGCCGCACCCGCGCTGGTAACGACGCCCAATCGCCGGGGTTGCGGGGGGATGGGCCGCTTGCGCCCGGCGTCAAAGAGTCCTTCGGTAGCCAGCTTCTCCTTCAGCGCCTCGAACTGGGCGTAGAGCTGTCCCCGGCCCGCGGGGCGGATTTCGTCGGCGTAGAATTGATAGCTGCCCCGTTCCGGGTAGACGCCCACATAGCCGTGGGCCAGCACCTGATCGCCTTCCCTGGGCAGCCAGGTGTGGCGGAAGGCGTTGCCCTTCCACATCACCCCGCTGAGCGCGGCCCCCGCATCTTTGAGACTGAAGTAAATGTGACCGCTGGCGGCTTTCTTCCAGTTGCTCACCTCTCCTAACAGCCAGACATCGCGCAGAAGTTCATCGCCCTCAAAGAGATTGACAATATGGGTAGTGATGGCGGAGATTGTGATAGGATTCATTCAACTATTTCACCACAGACGGGGAAAGGTTGCAAGTGTCATTTGCAAAATTCATCGTCAAACTATATTGACAAACTTCGATTTATATGCTAGACTCCATTTATTCATCAATTCCTCATGCGCAGTTGCATGCCACGGGGGATGAAAATGGGACGCAGAGCGTCCGCGGAGTATTCCCACGCGGAGCGATGGGAACAAGCAAATCCGTAAATTCTGCAATCCGTGTTCTATTTTTCACGTCAGCAGAAGGAGCAAACGGTGGCGTCGAACAGTGTGCTGGCCGAGACAATCGAAACGGGCGAATGCTGCGCAACCACCGTTTGTTGCGCCCCCTTCCCAGTGCTGGGAATGGCCGTGGAGTCTGCGGAAAATCTGGCCCAACTCTTCAAGGCCATCAGTAGCCCGGTGCGGGTGCAGATGCTGGACATTCTCAGCCGTCACGCCGGGGAGGTCTGTGTCTGTGACATCGAAAGCCAGTTCGCTCTCTCCCAGCCGACAATTTCTCATCACCTGGGCGTGCTGCGCAAAGCCGGCCTGGTACAGAGCGAACAACGGGGGTTGTGGGCATTCTACTACGTGCGCCCGGCCGCGCTGGAACAGGTGCGGGGCTGGCTGGCGGGTTTGGCCGCTGAGGGATAGAACACGGATTGTAGGGCGTTCTTTTTTTGTCGCTTATATTGATAATTTTCGATGTATGATGGGAGGAAAGAATGAAACCAGACAAAACAATCTCCATTGAACCCGTAGCCGAAGGGGATGTACACGCTCTCTACAGGCTGTTGCAGGCTTCGGGTCTGCCATTGGACGGGTTGAACGAGCATCTCTCCACAGCCCTCGTCGCCAAAGAAGGCACACAGATCGTCGGCAGCGCTGCGCTGGAAGTCTACAGCGGTTCGGCCCTGCTCCGTTCAGTGGCGGTAGCGGAGCCGGTGCGGGGCACGGGTCTGGGCCGTCAACTGGTGGAGGCAGCCATTGGGATGGCCCACCAACAGCAGGTGCAGCGGCTCTATCTGCTCACGGAAACAGCCGCGGAGTGGTTTCCCCGCTTCGGCTTTGCGCCGGTCGAACGGACAGAGGTGGATGCGGCTGTCCAGCGGTCGGTGGAATTCACATCTGCCTGCCCAACCAGCGCGCGGGCAATGAAATTGGAAATTGTGTCCGCCCAGAATTGATCTTTCGCTATCGTCTGTACGGGCACGATATATCGTGCCCGTACAAAAGCTCCATTTCTATTCGTTTCACACTTTCACAGGAGAATCGTATGTCAACTTTACTACGCACACCCGACGCCATCAAATCGGAAGTGCAAAATCGCTATGGGCGCATCGCCGATGAGAATCTGCAAGTCGCGGTCGCGTCCAGTTGCTGTGGGCCGAGCAATACAAGCAGTTGTTGCAGCACAGATAACAGCAGCAGTTGCGGCAGCCCCCTCTATCTGGGCGAAGATCTGACCGATCTGCCCGAAGCTGCGGTCGCCAGTTCTCTGGGCTGTGGCAATCCCCAGGCCATTGCCGCGCTGCAACCGGGCGAAGTTGTGCTCGATCTCGGCTCCGGCGGCGGGCTGGATGTGCTGTTGGCGGCCCGCCAGGTGGGGCCGACCGGTTTTGTCTATGGGGTAGATATGACCGACAAAATGTTGGAACTGGCCCGCACGAATGCGGCCAAAAGCGGGGCAACGAATGTGGAATTTCGCAAAGGCGAGCTGGAGTCCCTGCCCCTGGCCGACGGCACTGTGGATGTGATTATCTCCAACTGCGTGGTCAATCTCTCCCCGGAAAAAGACAATGCCCTCAGCGAAGCCTATCGTGTGTTGAAACCGGGCGGGCGTCTCGCCATCTCCGATATTGTGGTGGACGGCGATCTGAGCGGTTTCCCTGTCTCCGAGGCGCAAATCCGGGCCGGGCTGAGCTGGGCCGGGTGCATCGCCGGCGCGCTAACCAGCGACCAGTTCACTCAACTGCTGGACACAGCGGGCTTCGCGGAAATCGACATTGCGATTCAACACCGCTACAACCTGGGCGATTTCCTGGGCGAGCTGCCGGCTGAATTGCAGAGCCTGGAGCCTGCTGTCGTGCAGGAGTTGGTGGGGCGCTTCACCAGCAGCGCGATCCGGGCCAAGAAAGCGAACTGAAGAAACGTGAGACTTGAAACGTGATATCACCTAAGGATCTCACTTTACACGTCTCACGCCTCACATTACCTGATCCAACAGAAATGCGTACTCAAAGGCCGTCTCTTCCAGATAGTCATAGCGCCCCGACGCGCCGCCGTGACCCGCGCCCATATTCGTCTTGAGCAGGAGCAGATTGTCGTCGGTCTTGCGGGTGCGCAGCAGGGCCACCCATTTGGCCGGCTCCCAATACTGGACACGGGGATCGTTCAGCCCGGCGGTGGCGAGAATGGCCGGGTACGCCTTCGCCGCCACATTGTCATAGGGCGAATAGCTCTTCATATAGGCGTAGAATGCCGGGTGCGCGGGGTTGCCCCATTCCTCCCATTCGATGACAGTCAGGGGAATGGTCGGGTCCAGCATTGTGTTGATCACATCCACAAAAGGCACGCCCGCGATCACCGCTTTGAAGAGGTCCGGGCGCAGATTTGTAATCGCGCCCATCACCAGACCGCCTGCGCTACGCCCCATCGCCCCCAGTTTGTCAGGCTGGGTAAAGCCCGCGGCGATGAGATGCTCTGCCGCCGCAATGAAGTCGGTGAATGTGTTCTTTTTGTTCAGGAATTTGCCATCTTCCTTCCAGGCCCGGCCCATCTCGCCGCCGCCCCGCACGTGGGCAATGGCGTAGACAAAGCCCCGTTGCAGCAGGCTCACCCGGCTGCTGCTGAAGCTGGGATCGATGCTGGCGCCGTAGGAACCGTAGCCGTAGAGAAGGGTGGGGTTGCCGCCGTCCAGGACGATATTCTTCGGATAGACCAGGGAAATAGGTACCTGCGCGCCGTCCGCGGCGATAGCCCAGACCCGCTCGGCCCGGTAGTCGTCAGGATTGTAGCCCTTCACTTCGTCCTGCTTCTTCATTTCCCGACGGCGGGTGTCCATTGTGTAATCGAAAACTGTGGGCGGCGAAACCAGGGATGTGTAGTTGTAGCGCAGCACCCGGCTCTCGAAGTTCGGGTTCTCGCCGGAGCCGACGGTATAGGCTGGCTCCGGCTGCTCGATGCGGTGAAAGATGCCGCTGTGCAAGTCCTGAACCCGCATTTGGCGCAATCCAGCCTCCCGCTCGTGGACGACCAGAAAGTCGAGGAACGCCTCCACCCGATCCACCTTCACAGCCGGCCGGTGGGGGATGAACTCCTGCCAGTTCTCCCGATCCGGCGCGTCCACCGGTGCGGTCATCACCCGGAAGTTCTCGGCCTCCCAGTTGGTGGTGACAAAGAGCGTCTCCTTGCCCGCGGCGTCCCGGTGATGCTCCACGCCGTATTCCATACGGTGGATGCGGGGCTGGACCACACGGGGCTGGGCCGCGGGATCGTCGGCGTCGATCAGATGCACTTCCTGGGTCACCGCGCTGCGCAGGTGGACGATCACAAAACGCTCGCTTTTGGTCTTGTAAAGGCTCAGGAAATAGCTCTCATCCGGCTCGTGATAGAGCAGTTCGTCGCTGGCTGCGTCGCTCCCCAGCCGGTGGCGGAAGAGTTTGTAGGGGCGCATGGCCGCATCGAGAACGGTATAGTAGAGGGTGGCGTTGTCGTTGCCCCATTCCAGGCCGTAGTAAGTCTTCGCTATTTCATCGGGTAGCAGTGCGTCCGTCTCCAGATTCTTGACCCGCAAGGTAAAATTCTCCGAGCCGTTGTCGTCCAGGGCATAGGCCAGCAGCCGCTGGTCTGGACTGACCGTAAAGTTGCCCAGACGCATATAGCCTTTGCCTTCGGCCTCCACATTCAAATCCAGCAACACCTGTTCGGGCGCATCCAAAGCGCCCACTTTGCGGCAATAGATGGGATACTGCTTGCCCTCGACTGTGCGCCGGTAGTAAAAATAGCCGCTCTTTTCCACAGGCACAGTCTCGTCGGTCTCTTTGATACGCCCCTTCATCTCGGCAAAGAGTTCTTTTTGCAGCGTCTCTGTGTGGGCCATCGACGCCTTTGTGTAGGCGTTCTCTGCTTCCAAATAGGCGATCATCTCCGGGTTGTCCCGTTCCCGCAGCCAATAATAGGGATCGACGCGCCGGTCGCCGTGGTTGACAAACTCCATCGGCTTGACAGACGCGATAGGGGGTGTTGGGGTGGTCATAGGGTATGGTTTCCTGCTGAGTGAAAATGTTGACAGACGAGTGGGCGAGAGTAATCAGTGATCAGTTATCAGTGATCAGTAAACAGTAAACAGTGTCGGCGGCGGCGACTGATAACTGATCACTGATATCTGTTCACTGCTTACGCAATCCCCATCAAAATCACCAGCCGCGCGTCGCCCCGGTTGACAACGCCGTGGGGCACGCCTGCGGCTGCCCAAATGGTCATGCCCGGCCCCGCGGTCTGGGTTTCCTCGCCCACAGTAAAGTCACCCGCGCCTTCCAGCACAAAATAGAATTTGTCCTG
>JACQGT010000325.1 GCA_016199425.1 Chloroflexota bacterium | reverse complement strand
GACCAGTGAGCGCAGATTGAGTAGCCGAGTCTGCGAGGCGTATCGAAATCAAGCGAACGGGTGACGAGTCTGGGCTTCCTACCCGCTTGGTTTCGATACGGCTGGAAACAGCCCCAGCCTACTCAACCTGCGCTAGTCCTGAGTAGTTACGGGGTAATTCAAATCGTCTCTATGCGTTGAAAGATGGCTGCGGCCGCGCCCACCAGCCCGGCATCCACCCCCAACGATGCGTGGAGGATGGGCAGTCCCCGGCTGTTTTCCGCGTAGATGTGCTGGCGTGTGCTTGCCACAAAGCGCTCCCAGTAGAGTCCACCAGCCATACCCAGCCCGCCGCCGACAATCATCGCCTCCGGGTCCAGTACATTGACCAGAAAGGCCACGCTGCTGCCCAGGGCATCCCCAGCAGAGCCGACAATCTCTACCGCCACCGCATCGCCCGCCGCCGCGGCCAGGACCGCCTCGCCCCGTTCCACTGCCTGGCCGCCCTGCCGATTGTAGCGGGCCACCAGCGCCGGGCCGGATGCGAACTCTTCCAGAACCGGGTGCAGTTCAGCGCCGCAGACGGTGCAGATCGTCGAAAGGGGCATCGTCGCCAGAACCAGCGCGTTGCCCCGGGCCCCGGCGTAGGGGCGGCCATCTTGCACCAGACAGGAGCTGATGCCCGTGCCGACGGTCACGTAGCAGAAGATGCGGTAGGGCCGCCCCGCCCCGTACATCCCTTCGGCCAGGGCGGGCGCACGGGCGTCGGATTCCACAAGCGCCGGGGCCAGCCGGGCAAAGGCGGCTTGCACAGGCACGCCCCGCCAGTCGATTGTGTGTGCGCTGGTCACGTTCCCGTCGAGATCGACCAGTTCGGCCACACCCACGCCGATGCCCTGCACGGCATATCCCTGTGCCGCCCCGTCGGCCAGCAGCCCCCCGGCCAGGGCCAGACAGTCGTCCAGCACCGCCTGCCCGCCCCGCTCCGGCGCGGTGGGAATCACCCGGCGCAGCAGCACCTCTCCCGTGGCCCGCGCCACCAGCCCGCCCGCAATCTTCGTGCCGCCCACATCCAGGCCAATGGCGCAGACTGTTTTGGACTCTCTGTCATCTATCCTATCCGTGAAAATCCTGTCAATCCGTGTCAATCCGTGTCCTTCAGGTATTTCGGGGCGACGCCGAAGAGGGCCGTCACCGGTTGACCGGTCATATTGTAATACTGATGGGGCGCGCCTTTGGGAATGTAAAAACCGTCCTGGGGCGTCAACTCAAACCACTGCTGCCCTGCCTTCTCCGGGCAGTGGATGTTCAGTGTGCCTTCCAGCAGCAAGAGACTCTCGTCGCCGCCGTGGACCTGTACATCGCTGCGCTGGCCGGGTTGTAGATGGATGCGCCCCGCGGTCAGATGCTCGGTGGAGGCATAGAGACCCACCAGCGCATTGCCTTCCCGCCGACAGAGCAGATCCTCGTCGCGCAGGATGCGGATGGTTTGGCCCGCTTCGATGGCCGCCCGCTCCATCGGCCAGCGTCCCAGCGCCTCGTCCTGGCCGTAGCGGGAGACGGTCAGATTGGGTTTGGTCTGGGCGTATACGCCCGACGTGCCCTGGGAGGGCGGAGGCGCAAAGAACTCGGCCACCCGCAGCAGTTCACTGCTCTGGTTGAAGGCGTGATGCCAGGTATCCCGGCGCAAGAAGGCCGCCTCGCCCGTACACACCCGATGCACTTCGCCGCTCTGGGGATTAGCCAACAGCATCTCACCGCTCACGACGTAGAGCAATTCGTCCGCCGCAAAGATCGTGCGGAAGCTGTCCGAGTGACGAAACCAGCCGCCGGGAGCCAGCCCAAAGACGATGTGATGGATACGTTCGCTGGAGACGTAAATCCAATCCGCCACCTCCCCCGCCTCCGGGTCGCCCCACAGATGGCGGGTGACAGCGGCGTAGGGGCGGTGGGTCGGTTCGGAAAAGGTCGGGCGCGGCGATGGTGAGTAGCCCATTACAACTGTGTCCTGTCGTGGATGAGATGAGTCGCTTCTGCTTCCTGGCCTGGGGCAAAGAAACGCGGCGGTGTAAATGTGCTTGCGATGGTGCGTGCCTGCCCGTCCCGGCCGGCGGCCTCGGCGGCCAGCATAATTTCCAGGGCGTGGTAGGCGTGTTCGGGCTGGATGACCGGTTTTGTGCCGCTCTGGATGCACTCCACCAGATGGCGCAGACCGTCGGTCCAGGGCCAGTTGGGGTCGCTCTCCTCGTGGATCTGCCACGCGCCGACGTCGTTGCGCCAGAGTTCGTAGCCGTCCGGGTCCCAGTCGTCGCCCATCATCTGAATCACGCCTTTGTCGCCGTAGAGTTCGATGGCCGGGCAGCGATACTTCTGAATGGTAAAGCCGGTGGTGACCACCGCATAGACCCCTTCGCCAAAGTCGATGAGCACGTGGGCATTGTCCACGGCCTCCACTTTCATCATCTCGTTGTCCACCACCCGCTCGGCAATCGTCGTGCCCGCCAGTGCCGTCACCCGCCGCGCCGGCCCCAGTAGACCGGTCAGGCTGACGACGTTGTAGACGCCCAGATCAAAGAGAGCGCCGCCTCCCTGCCGGTAGAACCACTGCCCCCAGCTCGGCCCGGCCCAACCGTAGAAGGCCCGGGCCAGGCGGATTTTGCCCAATTCGCCGCTGTGGATGCGCTGCCAGATGGCCTGGTAAGTCGGGCTGAGAACGACGTGGGGGGCGCAGACGAGCAGTCCCTGACTGGTTTTGGAGAGTTCCACCAATTCGGCGGCCATCTCCAAATCCACCGCCATCGGCTTCTCCACCAGCACGTGTTTGCCTGCTTGCAAAGCGGCCTCGGCCACGGGGCCGTGCTCGCGCATGGAGGTTGTCACCAGCACCAGATCGACGGCCTCATTTTCAATCACATCCGCATAGTTGACGGTGAAATTGCTCACCCCCAGCTTCTCCAGAGCCACTTGCCGTCGCTCTGGCTTCACATCACAGACGTGGACGACCTCCACCGGGTAGCCGGCCTGCTGCATCCGCTTGATCTGCCGTGTGTACGGACCAGAGGCTACGCTGCCATATCCAATGATGCCAATCCGAATCGGTTGTGACACAGCCTTTCTCACTTTCTTGGGTTGGGGACGCTGGCCTGAAAAATAGAACACGGATGACGGAATTTACGGATTTGCTTTTTCGTCACCCGTGGCGCTCGACGGTGCATGGGAATTCAATCCGTGTGAATCCGTCCCATCCGTGTCAATCCGTGTCCTTATTTTCAGGTTAGAGCGTTTGTGTCTTCATTACAATGCCGACGACCGGAGAGCCAGGGGCAGCGCCGTTCTCATTGTCCCGCTGGCTTTCGAATGTGAACTTAAAGCGATCCCCCCGATAGAGTGCTTTGAAATACTCCGCGGGTCTGCCGTGACCGGTGTAGGTGATTCCTTCCAGCAGAATCATCGGAGTTCCAGGGCCGACGCCGAACAGTTGGCGTTCGTACTCATTGGCAACAGTGGCCTGAAAGGTCTGATGGGCGTGGTGCAGGTGCAGCCCGTAGCGCTCGGCCAGGACGGTGTAGAGGGAGTGGGAGGCCAATTCCTCTTCCTCCAGCCCCGCGCAGAGGAAGAGGGGCAAGATGCTCGTCTCCAACAACAGCGGGACCTGATCCGCATGGCGCAGGCGAGCGATCTTCACGACCCGTTCGCCCGGCGCTAATTCCAGGGCTGCAGCCGCCGCGGCTGGGGGCATCACCACCGCCTGTTCCAGCACTGTCGATGTGACCCTCCCCCCCTGCCGCATCATCTGTTCGCTGAAGCCCAGCAGGTGCAGCGCGTCGTGGGTCAGCTTCGGCTCGGCCACAAACGTGCCCACACCAGCGCGCACCGTCAGCACGCCTTCTCGGGCCAGATAGGCCACAGCCTGGCGTGCGGTCATGCGGCTGACGCCTGCCTGCTCGCACAGTTCCCGCTCCGACGGCAACTGGTCGCCGGGGGCGAGTTGTCCGCTCTGCACCTGCTCGCGGATCCATTCGGCAAGCTGGTAATAGAGCGGGATGGGCGTGTGTTTGCTCAGAATTTGACTATTCATCGTCTGGAAATAGTGAAAGCGGACGCAGATCAAATCGAGCGAAACGCAGATCGACGCAGAACTGTGATAGAACGGTTTTTTGTGAGCTAGACGTACAGAGGTCTATACCACACAAAATATAAACGAAGTTGCATCCGCTGTCAAGTGGCAGGTGAAAGGTGGCAGGTGACGACTCCACCGATTCCGCATTCCGCACTCCCCATTCCCCCTTCTGCACTCCGCATTCCCTACTCTCTCCCTCCACACAGGAACTTCAATGCGGGAAAGAGCGTCCAAAATTTGATTTGACGCGCCATTCAAGATACAATATCCGGTATGTCTTTTACCATTCACGCCGCCTGGCTTCCTGCCGAGTCCAAAGTTCCCTACGGCCAATTGTTTTTGTGGGCCGAAAGCCATACCCCCGCCGCAGCCGACGAAAACAGCTACGACCTCTCCGCGGGCAACGGTATTCACACCCCTGGCGCGGCAGGTCGGACTGGCGGTCGGACTGACAGTCCGACCTACGAAAGCAACGGGCGCAGCCGCCCGGCCAAAGTGCCCTCCCATCCGGGCCAATTGGCCGTCGGCGAATTCCGCCAGATGATGCGCCAACTGGCGACCGCGGAGGAGACAGACAGCACCCCCAGCAACGCGCTGGTCTGGCTGCCCACCCAGAACGGACACCCCCTGACCCGTCTCGGCTCTTTCCAGAAGGGTGTCTCGGCGTTGACCAACGGCGACGTGGGACCGACGTTCCTGGCCCCCTGGCAGGTCACCGGGCTGACCCTCGACCCCTTCCACGCGCTCACATTCCTCAGCCGGTTGAGCAGCCAGCGGCTGATCGACGTGACCGAGCCGAGTTCGCCCCTGCGCCACGCCCGCCTGGGCAACGATCTGCGCTTTTGGAGCCACGCAGCCAAGACCATCCTGGAAGTTCTGGCCGGCCAACATCTGCTGCCCGGACTGCTGGCCGACAGCAGCGGACGCTTTCAGGCTATCTGGCAGCCCCAATTGCTGGATGTGATGCTGCGCCGCCGGGTCGAAGCGCTGATCGAGGCCATGCCCCCCATCTGCCGGGCCTACAATTTGGAGAGCCTGGACCTGGCCTTTTCACCCAGCCAGCTCACCGAACACTTCATCGCCGCGCTGGTGGACCAGGCCGTGCGCCATTGGACCGCCCACATGACGATCTCCCCCTTTTTTGGGGGGCCGGGGGGATGGGTGCAGACGGCACAGGCCGCCGAGCCATCCCCCGCCCGCCAGTGGCTGACAAGTCTCCTCTCCTCCCAGCCGCTGGTCGATCTGCCGCCCCAGCCCGCGCACAGCCTTTTCCAGGAGTGGGTGAGTTGGATCGAACAACTGCACGTGGCGGCTGCCGACGCCCAGTTTCGGGTGGCCTTTGCCCTGGAAGCGCCGGACGCGGAAAACCCGACCCGTTGGGTGCTGCGCTATTTCCTCCAGGCCCGCTCGGACCCGGAGTTGACCGTCTCGGCCCAGCAGGTGTGGCAGGAGAAGAAGCCCAGTCTGCGCCTGGACGAGATGCGCTTTGACCAGCCCCAGGAGCGCTTGCTGGCCGGGCTGGGCATTGCCAGCCGTCTCTTTCCGCCCATCAAAGAAAGCCTGCGCACCTCCCGCCCGGAAAGGGCTTTGCTCACCACCGCCGAGGCCCACCAGTTTTTGCGGGAGATCGGCCCCCTGCTGGAAAGCAGCAGCTTTGGGCTGCTCCTGCCCGACTGGTGGCAGCAGCGGGGACGTTCGCGGCTGGGGCTGCGTCTGCGCCTCTTCAGCGACAGACCGGAGAGTGAGCGCTCGCCCAATGGATTGCTCAACCGGCGCGACGGCTACAGCGGTACATCCCGGAATGGCGCGCTCACACTGAACAGCCTGATCCGCTACCGCTGGGAGCTGACCCTGGGCGACGACGCCCTGGACCAGGACGAATTCGAGGGGCTGACCGCCATGCAGTCGCCTCTGGTCAACATCCGCGGGCGCTGGCTGGAATTGGACCCGGACCAGGTGGCCGCGGCGAGAGGCTTTTTGCAGGGCAACCAGGCCGAGGGGCAGACGAATCTGCTCCAGGCCATGCGTATGGCCCAATCCTTCGTAGGTCGGACTGTTAGTCCGACTTCTGTAGATCGGACTGACAGTCCGACCT
>JACQGT010000344.1 GCA_016199425.1 Chloroflexota bacterium | reverse complement strand
GTAGATATTGGGTATTGGATATTCCGTCAGGATCACTATCCAATACCCAATACCCAATACCCAATACCCAATATCCCACTACCCGCCCTATGTTTGCCCAACGCGCGCCCTGGATCAACCGCATCGCCCTGCTTATTGTGGCATTGACCGCTGCGCTGATCCTCGCCGACCGCTTCGGGATCAGCCCCATCACCCGGCCCGTGGCCAATCTGCTCTACACCTGGGCGCTCCTCCTCTCCGCCTTCACCCTTTTGTTAGGCGTCGCCAATGTGCTGTGGGTGCATATGGAACGCATCCAACAGGGCAGCGCCGAATGGCCGCTGAGCCTGCTGCTGGTGGTCGCCTTTGTGCTGGTGCTGGTGGCCGGGCTTGCCACACCCGGCGGCGTGACCAGCCCCCTGCTGGAATGGACATTCGATGCACTCATCGCGCCGGGACAGGCCACCCTCTTCGCCCTCACCGGCTTTTTCGTTGTGGCCGCGGCCTATCGCTACCTGCGTTTGACCCGTCCCGGCGGGGTCTGGATTCTGGCCGGTGCGCTGCTCACCCTTCTGGTGCAGACGCCCATCAGCCAACAGACCCTGCCCGATCTCTTTGTCGGCTTTGCCGATTGGCTGCTGCTCGGCCCGGTGATGGCTGCCATGCGCGGCGCGCTGTTGGGGGGCGCACTGGCCGCCCTCTTTGCTGGTATCCGTCTCTTTGCCAGACAGGGCAGGTAGCAGCCAATGTCCTCCACCTTTGGCTGCCCTCACTGCGGCAAGGCAAATCCCCTGCACGTCACATTCTGCGCATCCTGCGGAACCTACCTGAAAGGGCTGGAAGCCGGGAATCTTTCCCGCTCCTCCACGCCAATCCCCTCAGACGAAGAAGATAGTCGATCCAAAGCCAAGACCGGACAGACAGCCGAGAATCCTGTCCATTCTCAGCCCTGGCTGCGCTCGGATTTTGAGAAAGCCGATCCTCCAGCAGAAGCCGCGGCAGCCGCTTTGGGTGAACAGCCCTGGCTACGACCGGAGGAAGAAGCGCAAGAGACGCAGACGCCGCCCGCACAGAGACCCCAACGACTCGTCGCTGGTTTGCAGGGGCTGATCGAGCCGGCGGATAGGGAGCATAGCCTGTTCCACCCGGACTCTTCCGTCGAAGTACGCACCGCTGTGGCTGACCTACCCTATGCAATGCGGCGTGATCTGCGCCAGATTTTCGCGGCAGATGTCCCGATCCTGGACGAGCCAACCGGCCACGCGCCCGCATCTATCCAGCCCGGCGCATACGGGCGCGGCCTTTGGCGGCGCAATTGGGTCTACGGACTTTTGCTCGCAGGAATTTTGCTGGCCCTCTGGGCAGGCAATGCGCCCGCCAACAGCCGCCCCCACAGTTGGCCCGGCGTCGTTGAGGCCTACAACGCCATCGACACCCTGCCCGCAGATTCTATCGTTCTGGTCAACTGGGCCTACGACCCTACGACAGCCGGCGAGATGGACCTGGCCGCTCTTCCGGTCATGCAACATCTGCTGGAAAAAAATGCCCGGCTGCTGGTGGTGAGCCAACTGCCCGGTGGCCCCGCCACAGCCCGGCGGCTGATTGCCCTGGCCCGTTCTAGTGCGTCCCAGGCCGCGCTCGCCCGCCAACTGGGGGAGAGTCTGGTCGAGGGCGGCTACCTGCCCGGCGGCGTCGGCTCACTCGCTCTGTTGGGACAGGCTCCCACCCAGGCCATTCCCGTGGATATACAGGGGCGCGCCGTGGGGGGGCGGGCTGCCCTGGACACACTGAAACAGAGCGCTCCTGCGCTCCTTCTCATTCTGGCCGCCCGCGCGGAGGAAGTGCAGCGCTGGCTGGAGCAGATTCAGCCCCTCAACGCCGCCCCGGTCGTCGTCGTCAGCAGCGCCGGGGTGGACCCGGTGATCCGCCCCTACGTGGACAGCGGGCAGATCGTCGGTCTGGTCAGCGGCTACGCCGGGGGCATTGCCTACCGGGACCTGCTGGCCGACGCCGTCCCCACGGCCAGCCAGGAGAGCCAGCGGCGGCACATCACCGGCCAAAACTGGGCGCTGGCCGTTCTGCTTCTGGTGATTGCGGTGGGCAATCTGGCCGGGTTGGCCGAAGGGAGGCAGCCGTGACCCCTCTCGACAGTCCCCTGCCGCCCGCCTGGGAGAACGCCGGATTTCTGATCGGCTTTGTACTCTCCCTCCTCATTCTCAGCTTTGTCATTCGGGATAGCTGGCTGGCCCGCGCCGGGCAATATCTGCTGGTGGGCGTCACCCTGGCCTATACCGTCGTGCTGGTCTGGAGCAATGTACTCTGGCCGCGCCTGCTCTCCCCCCTCCTGGCGAATCCGTTGCCCATCACAGACAATCGGGGCCCACTCACCCCGGCCTTGTGGAACGGCTGGCTGCCTCTGGTCGTTGGCCTGCTGCTCTGGGCCGCGGGGATCGACTATTTGCGCGGGCGGAGAGGGCAACAACAATCCTGGCTGCGCCACCTGGCCGCGTTCCCTCTGGCCCTGCTGGTCGGCGTAGGGCTGGGTGCGGGCATTGCGGGCGCGCTGCAGGGCACATTTCTGCCCCAATTCCGCCGGGCAACGGAAGTGGGCCAACTGCTCGACGCCCCGCCCCCTCTTCTGCTGGCCGCTCTGCTCACCCTCGTCATCACAGGCGGCGCGCTGCTCCATCTCCAATTGGGTGCGGCCAGCGGTGACGATAGCCGCTTCCCCGCAGCCCTGCGCCCCTTTCTGGCCGGGTGGGCCTGGCTGGGCGAGCGTGCCCTCTGGCTGACCGCGGGTGTCATCTTTGCCCGCCTCTTCGCTGCCCGTAGTACGCTCCTCATCGCCCGTTTGGATGCGCTCTTTTTCAGCCAACAGATCAACGATTTCTGGCGTTGGCTGATGACGTTTTGGCAAGGGGGCTGATGTGAGCGAAACTCTCTTGCCCAACACCCAATCGGCCTCCATTCTGGCGTTGGGCGCAACCCCAACCAGCGCAACCGCGGCTCTGCTCGAACCGGTGGCGGGGAGCTATCGGCTGATTGCCTGGGAATCAGCGACCCATAACGGGGGAGAGAACACTCCCTTTTTGCCTGGGGCATTGGCGACGGTAAGCCAAACTCTGGGAGACCGGCTGGGCCGACAGCTTTGGGACGACAGCCAAAATAGCCCGCGCATGAGCATACCAAACCCCGCGCTGGAGCTTGCGCTGGGCCAGGTGGTGGCCGCCGTCGACCCATTGCCGCCCCTGCGTGTCTGGATTGGCGGGCTGACCGGCCACGAAAGTCTGGCCGCGGCCCAGTACGCGCTGGATTCGACTGTCTGCCGCACAGTCGCAGTCTATCGCTTTGGCCTGGGCGGCGGCCCCGACCGGCTGGCCGCGGACCTGACCGATGCCCGCCCAGACCTGGCCGTTGTCGTCGGGGGGTATGACCAGTCATCCCCGTCTGCCCGCACCGCCGTCTTGGAGCTATGCGAAGAACTGGCGCTGGCGCTGAATATCACACCCTCTTCCCTGCGGCCCGCCATCCATTTTGCCGGGAATCGCTGGGCAGCGGCTGACGCGCTGGCGTTGTGGTCCGGTCTTCCCGGCGGACTCACAGCGGACGCAGTGGAGAATGTCGCGCCTGCGCCGGGGGTTCACCGGGCCACGTCTCTGTCTGTGGCGGCTTCCCGGCTCTATTGGCGGCGCTGTGGGGCCACACCCGCCATCCAGAGCATAAGCCGCTGGATCACCCCGCCCTCCGCAGTGCGCAGCATCTCCTGGAGCTTTGCCCAGGCTGTGCGCCTCTGGCGACAGGTTCACAGTCTGCCCGCGCTGCACGGCCTCTTTTGCGGCGCACCCCTCTGGATTCACGTCTGCGCGGCGGTTGGGGAGGATGGGGTGCGGCTGCGCTTTGTCCCGGCCCATAGCCGCCCGCCTGCTATGGACGGATGGCCGCCGCTGCGTCTGGTCAGCGGCCCCTGGCCGGAAGAGCTTTGGCCCCGTCCCCAGAGGCACTGGTGGGACCCCACCGGTCTGACACCCGCTGTGGCAAACGTCGGCCAGATCGACCCGCTTATCGCCTGGCAGGTTCTGGCCCACGATTTGCTGCGCGAAGGGTGATGGGATAAACCAACCGCCGTAGGTCGGAATGGTATTCCGACCTGTAGCGGTCATTCCTTTGAACTGGTCGGAATGCCATTCCGACCTACAAAAATTTGAGAATCTTCCCAAACGCGGCTATACTTTCCAGAATAGAAACGGGATATTTTTCACAATCCGGGTCAGAGGAGATGGGTCCAGATGGCAGAGAGTCTACAAGCAGAAGCCAGTATCGAACGGCTGATTTTCAAAGGCAAGTCCAAAGCCATGGGCGCGGCCATCGCCGTGCTGGCGGCCGGTCTGCTCACCTTTTCTATGGGGATCAACCGGGTTTTCTTTGTGGAGGCAATGGCCTGGACATTTATCGTCTGGGGTGCGCTGCTCCTCTACGGCCATATTATCGACTACTCCACCACCTACGAAGTGACCGATGATGCGCTGATCGTGCGCAGTCCTCTGCGCTTTTGGAGCCTTGGCCGGTCGATGGATTGGGGACACATCAAACGCATGAATGTTGTGGTAGGTCGTGTGGAAGCCGAGGCCGAGGATGCTACTGTGCAGGTGATCTACACCCCGGAAGGCTCCACGCAGATGATCCGGGAAGATATGCCTTTCAACGCCGCACTGGCCCAGGAGATTGTCACCCGCGCCGGGCTGAAAGCGGTCAAGGGCAGCGGGATGACGCGTTTTGATGCCATTCCCCAGGACGCAAAAGGTCAGTATACCTGGCAGTAGATGTCCAAAGTCCGCAGTCCTGAGTCAGGCTTGGCAGCATTGCGGTCTACTGAGAATATTCACAACAAAATACTTACACCAACAAAAAATGGGGCCGTCCAGATGGACGGCCCCATTTTTTGTTGGTGTAAACTTAGCCTGCTTCGCTCTCTTCCTTGCGCTCGCCCCAGCGAGACTTGGCAGGGAACTGGCTGTAGACCCGGCGGATGGCCCGTTTCCACATACTGCGGGCAGCCGCGGCCTGATAGGCGGCCTGACGTTGAGTGTTGCGCCACCAGGTCTCCTCCGGCTTGGCGATGGGCACGCTCCATTTGATGGCGCAGGCCGCCCACGTCAATCCCGCGCCAAAACCGACAAAGACCAGATTGTCTCCGGGCTTGATTTTGCCCGCTTCGATAGCCTCGCACAGAGCAATCGGGATGCTGGCAGTGCTGGTATTGCCGTATTTTTGCAGATTGATGAAAACCTTGTCCTCTGGAATCTTCAACTGCTTGAAGACACTGTTTTGAATAATACGCACATTGGCCTGATGGGGAATCACCAGGTCCACGTCATCCACACTCAAACCCGCCTTGCCCAACACCTGGCGGGTGGCCTCGGCCATCACCCGTGTGGCAAAACGGAAGACCGCAGTGCCATCCATTTTGATGTAATGGCCGCCGCTGCTCACAGTTTCCAGACTGGCGGGCATGGCGCTGCCGCCGGCGGGCACGGTCAAGAGGTCGGCCCCAGAGCCGTCGCTGCCCAGCACCGTGGCGGTGATGCCGCCTGGCACGTCGCTGGCAGCCACCAACACCGCCCCCGATCCGTCGCCAAAGAGAACGCAGGTGGTTCGATCCGTCCAATCCACAATCCGGCTCAGCGTCTCTGCGCCGATGACCAGTACATATTCAGCGTCCCCGGCCAGAATGTGGCCCCGGGCCATACTCAGCCCATAGACAAAGCCGGAGCAGGCCGCGCTCAGATCAAAGGCGCCGGCATTGGACGCGCCCAGCCCGTCTTGGATAATACTGGCTGTGGAGGGAAAGATATGCTCCGGCGAACTGGTGGCGCAGATGATCAGGTCCACTTTGCTGGGGGTGACGTCGGCCATCTCCAGCGCGGCCCGGCCGGCCAGAATGCCCAACGTAGCCGATGTCTCTGAGGGCGCGGCGGCTACGTGGCGCTCTTCGATCCCCGTGCGGCTGCGAATCCACTCGTCTTTGGTGTCGACAATCTGTTCCAGATCGAAGTTGGTGATTACTTTCTCTGGCACGTGGTAACCCCAGCCCACAATCTGGGCAAAACGGGGCGAAAATGCGCCAGCAGGGCCTGTAGACCCGGCGCTGTGCTGCTCACTGTTGCCGTTGCTGCCAGTACGATGTCTGTTTCCCGACGCGCCGTTGGCGTGGATATTCGGTTGCTGGCTCTGTTGTTCGCTCATTGCACTTCTCCCTCATACCGTCGCAGCATCACACAGGCATTGTGGCCGCCAAAACCAAAGCTGTTGCTCAACGTCACCCGCACATCGGCCTGCACAGATACGTGAGGTGTGTAGTTCAAATCGCAGGCTGGGTCCGGATTGTGCAGGTTGATGGTGGGTGGAATCATCCCCGTCTCAACCGTCTTGGCGCAGATGATGGCCTCGATGGCTCCGGCTGCACCCAGCATATGGCCCAGCATACTTTTTGTGCTGCTGATGCGGGTGTTGTAGGCGTGTTCGCCCAAAACCTGCTTGATGGCCAGAGTTTCGCCCGGGTCGTTCAGTTGGGTGGCCGTGCCGTGGGCGTTGATATAATCGATGTTGTAGGGTTGGACGCCGTAGGCAGCCGCCTTGCGCAAGGCCATGCGCATGGCATCCCGTGCCCCCCGGCCTTCAATGTGGGGCGCGGCCATGTGATAGGCATCGGCGCTGTTGCCGTAACCGATGACCTCGGCGTAGATGCGCGCCCCGCGGGCCAGCGCGTGTTCCAAACTCTCCATCACCATCACAGCCGCGCCTTCGCTCATCACAAAGCCATCCCGATCCACGTCAAAGGGACGGCAGGCGGCGGCAGGATCGTCGTTGCGCTGGCTCAACGCGCCCATCACATCAAAGCCGGCCATTGTAATCGGCATCAGACCGGCCTCGGCCCCACCCACAATCATCACATCGGCGTCGCCCCGGCGGATCAGTTCAAAGGCTTCGCCGGTGGCCGACGTGCCGCTGGCGCAGGCGTTGACCACGGCGAAATTGGGTCCGTGCAGCCCGTATTCGATGGCGATGCGTCCGGCCGCGCTGTCCACCAGCATATTGGGCACCAGAAAGGGGCTGATGCGGCGCAGACCCTTTTCGTGGACCAGGTCCACATTCTCTACCAGAGATTGAATGCCACCGATGCCGCTGGCAATAATCACGCCGATCAGATGGGGTTCGTCCTGGGTCAGATCGATAGCGGAATCTGCGATGGCCTGTTGGGTTGCCACCATTGCGTATTGAATGTAGGGGTCCAGCCGCCGCGCCTCTTTGCGATCCAAATAGTTGAGAGGATCAAAGCCCTTCAACTCACCGCCAAAGGTGGTGCGCAGTTCGCTGGTGTCGAATTTTGTGACGGTGGCAATGCCAGACGTGCCGGCCAGGAGTGCGTCCCACGTGTCCGGGATGTCCAGCCCCAGTGGGGTCAGCGCGCCCACCCCGGTGATAACGACATGGGGCGGGTTATAGGAGTTCCCAGCGCCGTTGGTGCGCGAAGAGTAGGGATGGGTAGCGGAATTTGCCATTTTTGTCCGTTCTTTCTGCTTGCAGGGAGAAAAGCACACGGATTGTGCCCAAAATGATCTGAAATAAAGAACACCGGGCTACCGGTGAAGTCGCGCATCTCCTCATCATACTTGCTGGGTATCTTCTCATTGACCACTACAAAATCCACCACAAAGCAGCGCAACCAAATTCGTCTGACAAAATGTGAGGCGTGAAACGTGAGCAAGGCCGCAAAGATCGGTTCAGGGTTCTACAACGCTGTTTGCCTGCTTGCCAAAAGGCAGGTACACTTCTCTGCACTTTCATCTTCTCCACCACAGCCAACAGGCAAAGGAATGAGCAATGCCCGAGCGTTTTGTGATCCCCGCACCAACACCCGGCCCCTACCCGCTTGGAGCCGATTCCCAGCCACAGCCGGGCGTGCCCCAGGGCACGGTGACCCCACACGAATGGCGCAGCGAGATTTTCCCCGGCACTCTGCGCGACTACTTCGTCTACGTCCCCGCCCAATACAGCGGCGACGAGGCAGCGGCGGTGATGGTCTTTCAGGACGGCCAACGCTACGCCGACGTTGAGGGTCCGGTGCGCACGCCGATTGTCTTCGACAATCTGATCCACCAGGGCAAGATGCCGGCGACGATTGGCATTTTCATCGATCCCGGCCACTTCCCGCCCACCGGGGCGGACAGAGAGCCGGTGCGCAACCGCAGCTACGAATACGACAGCCTCAGCGATCAGTACGCCCGCTTTCTGCTGGAAGAAATTCTGCCTGCGGTGGGCGCGGAGTACCGGCTGACCGACGACCCGGAGCAGCGGGCCATCTGCGGGATGAGTTCCGGCGGCATCTGCGCCTGGACAGTGGCCTGGCAACGACCCGACGCCTTCCGCAAAGTACTCAGCCACGTGGGCAGTTTCACCGACATCCGCGGCGGCCACGTCTACCCCTTCCTGATCCGCCAGACTGAGCCTAAGCCGATCCGGGTCTTTCTTCAGGCTGGCTCCAACGATCTGGACCGGCCCGCAGGGGATTGGCCCCTGGCGAATCTGCAGATGGCTGCGGCCTTGCATTCTACCGGCTACGACTACGTCCTGGAATTCGGCGACGGCGCACACAACTTCGAGCACGGCGCGTCGATCCTGCCTAAGTCCCTGGCCTGGCTTTGGCGCTAGCTCGACAGCGGACGACGGACGGCAGACGGCGGTCTGTGGCCGATCCTCCGCCTTCTTCGGTCGTCGGTCTGCCGTCCGCGGTCCGTCGTCCCCCCATACCC
>JACQGT010000343.1 GCA_016199425.1 Chloroflexota bacterium | reverse complement strand
GCTCCTGGCATTGCTGTTGGCTTGCTTCTATTCTGTCGTCATCCTGACCCTCGCTCTGGTGATGGGCAATCTCCTCTACGAGTGGACACGCAGCAGCGTTGCGTTTACACCCCTCGTCTTCTCCAATTCGACAGAAGCGAAGAGTTCGGCAGGAAATCCGGATGCGCTCTCTGGCGGTATGGACGGGGCCGCTGCCCAGAGTAATTCAGAGCAGGGAACAAACGGCGAAGCGGCACTCCCCATCCCCCAACGCCAGGTATCGATCCTGCTTCTTGGCACAGATGAACGGGCGGATGACCCCGCCCCGCCCCGCACGGATACGATGATGCTGTTGACCCTGGACCTGGAAAACCGGACCGCGGGGATGATCTCCCTGCCCCGGGATCTTTGGGTGCCCATTCCCGGCTACGACATCACTACAAAAATCAACACAGCCTTTGTGATTGGAGAAAAACGGGGCTATCCCGGCGGCGGGCCGCAGCTTGCCAAAGATACGGTAAGCAGTTTTGTGGGGCATCCTGTCGAATCCTATGTGCGTGTCAACTTCAACGGCTTTGTGCGTTTTGTTGATCTGATCGGCGGTATCGATCTCTTTGTGCCCCAAACTATCCACGACGAACAGTACCCCACTGCCGACTACGGGATCGAGACTTTTCACCTGGAGGCCGGCCAGCAGCATTTGGACGGCGAAGTCGCGCTGAAATATGTGCGCACTCGCAATATGGACAGTGATTACGGGCGCGCCGCGCGCCAGCAGCAGGTGATTCAGGCCGTGATGGACAAAGTGTTGCAGGCGGATATAATCCCCACGCTGATTGCCAAATTGCCCGAACTGAGCGCCACGATGCGGGACAGCGTAAGCACGGATATGTCCCTGGCTGCCGCGGTACAGATTGCCCAATATGTGCGCCAGAACTCCTTCCGGGAGGTGCGCCGCCTGGTGCTGGATGACCGCTACGGCCAAGAGGGGTACAGCGATGACGGCGCGTGGATTCTCATCCCCGACCGTTCCCGCATCCGCCCGGCCCTGGCAACCTTCTTCGAAGCGACCCCCGCCAGTGTGGATGCGCACGTGAGCGTAGCCACGGGTGATCAGCTTTTCTCCACCATTGCCTCCCAGGCCGCCGACCTGAACCCGGCGCGGGGGCATCTGGTCAGCGAACCGGCCGCGGCCCGGGTCGAAGTGCTCAACGGCACTGGCTATCCCGGCGTGGCTGCCCGTATCCGCGATCTTTTGCAAGAGAAAGGCTGGCAGGTGGTCTCCATCGGTGACGCCGATCGCAGCGATTACCGGCGCACACTGATTGTCAATTACAACGCCGATCCACTTCTGGTCAGCCGGGTGGGCGGCGAACTGGAACTGCAAAGCAATCTCCCCACCCTCAACGGCCTGATCCTCAGCAATACGGTCGATCTGCGCATTATTGCCGGCCAGGATTTCCTCAAGAACGTCCTCGAAACGACGCCCTAAAATATACCTGACAAGGTGAGCGGGTGAAAAGGTGACATTTTTTCACCCGCTCACCCGCTCATTTTGTTACCGTGTCAGGTATAGTACCCGGGACTACAAAATAACAGCAGTCATTTCTTTTGCTTAGCCGCTATAGGCTATGAAGCCCCTTTCTGATATGGACGAAATAGAAAGTAGGAATCAAATTTTGTCAACTCAGAAAGGCAGAACAATGGCACAGCTCGCAACAAAACCGCATCTGATCGCATCACTCAATGTCATGCTGGCAGCCCGGCAGAAACGTGGCGAGGTGGCCTTCACCCAGGAGGAGATCATCGAGATTCTCTGCGCCATGGCCGAGACCGATGCGATGTCATCGAATCCGCCGACAACCCAACAGGTGCATTGGCAGATCGCACCCAGCCGGGTGATCTGACAGGAGAAGAGATCGTAAATCATACCCTTTGCCCTTCTCGATGAAGCAGCCGCTTTGACGTATCAAAGCGGCTGCTTTTTTTGCCATCTTCCCGGAAGCTCGGAAGCTTCCGGGAAGATGATCTGCCCCGGCTCTTCAACGGTGTTTGTCAAGCTGTCCGCTTTCGTGTAGAGTGATAACAGATTCCTTGAAGAGTTGTCCACCCATCCATCTTTTGTGTGATGAGCGCATCAGCCCAGGAGCAGAGTGTATGGATCGTCTATCCCTCGACCCGGCATCTACGGAGAACAGCCACCTCCCCGAGGCCGTCAACGATGCAGCCAGGAACGGCGAGCAAGAGACCGACTCGGCAGAGCGCAGCGCTTTGCTTGTCCCCGGCGCGCCGGACGCGAATCTGCCGAGATCCCCGGTTCATCGCATTGACGGCGCACAGATGAAGGAGCTTTTTCGTGCCGCGGCCCACTGGCTGGAACGCCACGCAGCCGCTATCAACGCGCTCAACGTCTTCCCTGTGCCCGATGGGGACACGGGGACAAATATGCTGATGACTATGCGCAGCGCCATGAAGGAGATCGCTGAGTACACCTCGCACAACGCCACCGACATCGCCGAACGCTTTGCCCGGGGCGCGCTGATGGGGGCACGGGGCAACTCCGGCGTCATCCTCTCCCAGATTTTGCGCGGCTTTGCCAGAGCAGGCCAAGACAAAGAGTTTTACACCGCGTCCGATGTGGCCCACGCTTTCCGCCAGGCCAGCGAAAGCGCCTACCGGGCCGTGATGAAACCGGTGGAGGGCACAATTCTCACCGTCTCCAGGGCGATGGCGGAGGGGGCGGAAGAAGCAGCGGCGGAAACAAAGGACATCCAGGAGCAGTTGCGCAGGGCTACCCAAGCGGCCCGCACCGCTCTGCTGCGCACGCCAGAGATGTTGCCCATTCTGAAGGAAGCCGGTGTTGTGGACAGCGGCGGACAGGGATTGGTGACGATCCTGGAAGGGATGCTGCGTCAGATACGCGGCGAGGCGGAAGGGGAAGAGAGCGCACCCGACACAGCGCCAGCCCCGGTGGGCTTTGGCCCGGAGATGCAGGTCCATCTGGACGCGCCCCCACCCACTCTGGACGGCGAACGCTACGGCTACGACATCCAATATCTGATCCGGGGCGACGGGCTGGATGTGTCAGCCATCCGGGTTCACATCAACGGCCTGGGGGATTGTCCGTTGGTGGTGGGCGACGAAACACTTGTCAAGATTCACGTCCACGCGCTCAGCCCCGGCCCGGCCCTGGACTACGGCGCGGGTTTGGGGATGTTGGACGATGTGGTGGTGGAAAATCTGGACCTGCAATTTGCCGATTTCTTCGCACAGCAGGAAAAGGCAGCAGAGGGAAAGGATCTTTCTGCTACTGGGGAGTTGACGACGGAGAGCGTCACCGGTGTTGGCATTGTGGCCGTCGCCGCCGGGGATGGCCTGGCCCAGGCTTTGCGCAATTTGGGCGTCAGCGCGGTTGTCACCGGCGGCCAATCCATGAACCCCAGCACAGAGGATCTGCTGACAGCCATCGCCGGGGTGCGGGCCGATGGGGTGATTCTGCTCCCCAACAACAAAAATATCCTGATGGCCGCGCAACAGGCCGCAGAGTTGGCGGATCGCCCGGTCTTTGTCGTGCCCAGCCGCTCCACGCCCCAGGGATTGGCCGCGCTGATGGCCTTTGACTATAGCAAAGACGCTAGGGCCAATGCCGAAGTGATGGCCGAGGCCCTCCATCAGGTGGTGACGGTGGAATTGACCAGCGCCGTGCGCACCACAAATATCAACGGCATCGACGTGCGGACCGGGGATGTCATCGGTCTGCTGGACGGGCAGTTGGCCGCGGCCGGCCCGGATGATCTGTCCGTAGCCTGTAGACTCCTCGACCGCATCGACCTGGACGCATATGAATTCGCCGCCATCTACTATGGGGAAGATAGAGAGGAGGCCCAGGCAGAGGAGTTGCGCGTTGCCCTGGAAGAGCGCTACCCGGAGATGGCCTTTGAATGTCAACCCGGGGGACAGCCCCATTACAGCTATATTTTCTCAATCGAGTAGTGATTTCGCTACCGGAAAGAAAACCGCCATGAATCAGATTGCCATCATCACTGACAGTACGTGTGGTCTATCCAAAGAATTGATCCAACGCCACCAACTGATTGTCACCCCCTGTCAAGTACGCATTGGAGATGACGTATACCGGGAGGGGGTAGACCTGACCGCGGAGGAGCTCTTCCAGCGGATGTTCACCAGCCACGCCGCGCCGGCCACCTCGCTGCCAGCCGGAGAAGATTACGCGACTGCGTTCGAGGAGGTGCAGCGTCGGGGCATACGCCAGGTGTTGGGGCTGTTTGTGGGCAGCGAGTTGAGCGGCACCTTCAACGGCGCGCGCCTGGCCGCCCAGGAGTACGAAGACCTGGAGGTGGAACTGGTGGACAGCGGCACCACCTCCCTGGCCCTGGGGCTGCTGGTGTTGGAGGCCGCCCGCCGGGTGGCAGCCGGGGGCACTCTCCAGGAGACGGCAGAAGTCTTGCGCGTCGAGACCGCCAATCTGGAGGCCTATGCCCTGCTCGACACTCTGGAATATGTGCGCCGGGGCGGACGCATTGGCCGGGTGGGGGAGTTGATCGCCAATGTGCTCAACATCAAACCCATCCTGCGCGTCTCCCACAACGCGGCGGATGTGGCGGCCCGCACCCGCAGCCACCGCAAGGGACTGGCCTGGCTCAAAGAGAGCCTGGCCGACGCCGCACCTGTGCGCGGTTTGGGGCTGATCTACACCAGCGGCG
>JACQGT010000341.1 GCA_016199425.1 Chloroflexota bacterium | reverse complement strand
GGCACAAGACCGACCTCAACCGGGCGATCCTCGACGGTCCCCTGGGCGACGAAATCCGCCACAAGACCCCGGCCCGTCGTTTGGGCACGCCCGACGACCTGGCCGGCGCGGCCATCTTCCTGGCCTCGCCCGCCTCGGATTTCGTCACCGCCACGACGCTGGTGGTGGATGGGGGCTATTCGATTACGGATCGACGGTGGGAGGAGTAGAGTAGACGACGGCGTAAATACAGTCTGTGACCCGGCGGCGTCTAGTGGGCAACCGCCGCCAGTCACGGACCGGTAGGGAGCAGGAACTGCTGGGATGTTTGCGCCGCGCTGCACGAGGGAACGGGGGATGGGAATAGGAACGGCTCGTCTGTGAACGGCCACCAGACCAACTCCGTCTGATCGTCGCCCAGCAGCCGTTCGAGTCCTTGCCCTGTGTGCGTCTGAAACAGATGGGCGTTGCAGCGGCAGTCACTACAACCGAAGCCCGGCAGCGATATGAAGCCCTCCGCTGCCTCCAGCCTGCCGGCCCAGCGATGTTCCAGGCGGACGGGCGCATGGCTGACCCAGACCCCCAGGGGAGTCAGGTGTGCGCGCAGATAGTCGATGTGCCAGTGGTTGCTCTTGGCCGTGCGAAAATGGCGCGCGACTCGCGCCCGCACCCCGCCAGGCCCAAAGGCGCTGCCGACGTAGACGTAATAGCCCGGCTCTGTCTCGATTTCGCGCCAGCGGCCTATCTGCACAGTCTGTCGCTTCGGACATTCCAATACGAGGGCATAGGTTCCGGGATCGGCACCCATTGTCACTGCCAACGCTTCCCCTCTTTCTCCCTCAGTCCAATCGTCCACATCCTTTTTTTCTACAGGCCCGCCTTGACCAGGGCCACGAGCTGGTCAAGGCATTGACCCCAACCGGCATGAAAGCCCATCTCCTCGTGGGTCTTTCGCCCCGCTTCGTCTTTGTGCATGACCCTGGCGGTGTACTTCGTCCCTTCCCCATGCGCTTCAAAGGTAATGGCTGCTGTGAAAAACGGATTTTCGGCAGGTCGATAGCCAGGAGCCAGCGCGTCGGTGAAGACGATTTTTTCGTTTTCAATCAGTTCCAGGTAGCAGCCGGTGTTGGGAAAGTCCTGCCCCTCCGGGGAACGCATGACAGTGCGACACATCCCGCCCGGACGCAGATCGATTTCACACTCGGATACAGTCCAGGGCGCAGGGGCAAACCATTTTTTGAGATGCTCTGGCTGGGTCCACGCCGCCCACACCAGTTCCCGCGGAACGTCGATGACGCGCTCCAGGACGAGATCGGTTTGGGGGTTGAATTGATCGTAGTTTGCTCGGCTCACTGCTCTTTCTCCTTGTTGATCAGATCGATTAAATAATCGTCAAGCCGGTCGAGGCGTCGCTCCCAAAGGGTGCGTTGCTCCACCAGCCAACGTTCCGTCATCTCCAGCGCCTGGGGTTCCATCTGGCAGGTGCGCACCCGCCCCACTTTGTGGGAACGCAGCAAGCCACTCTGTTCCAGCACTTTCAAGTGTTGCAGGAAGGAAGGCAGCGCCATATCGAAAGGCCGCGCCAATTCGCCCACCGACGCAGGTCCTCTGCACAGCCGTTCCATGACCGACCGCCGTGTAGGGTCGGCCAGGGCATGAAAAATTTTGTCCAGATGGTAGGATTGGTTAGGCATACGGCTAACTATAGCACGGGCAAACAGATATGTCAAAACCTAACTATTGTGGCCTGCCACCTGCAACTTGCCACTTTCCCCCCTTCCAGCGACAATAGAAAGACTTTGCCTTTCACCCTTGCGAACGGATCGCCCTCTTGTCTGCACACACCGAATCGTCTGCCCGCTCGTTTCTGCCCGCCTATCTGCGCGCTGCGCCACCCACCGTCCGTCGCAACGCTGTGCTGGACCTGTGGGGCGCGGTCGCCTTCGGCCTCTTCTTCGGCGCGGCTCTCCAGTTTATCCCCGTCGTCCTGCGCAACCTGGGCGCATCCACGGAGATGCTGGCCCTCTACACATCCCAGACCTATCTGGGATCGATCCTCACCTCCTTCAGTATCGTTCTCATGCGCCGGCGGCGCACAAAGAGTTTTGCCGTGGCCTGCTGGTATGCCGCCCGGGCCATCTTTCTCTTCGTGGGTCTGGTCAAGCAGGTTCCCTGGCTCGTCCTGCTTACCGGCATCTTCTGGTTTCTGGAAGCCTTCCCCTCGCCCGCCTATACCCGCATTGTGCAGGTCATCTACCCGGAAGAAATTCGGGGCAAAATCCTCAGCCTCGTGCGTCTGGGCATGACCGTCGCCATTGTCGCCATCACACCTCTGGCCGGCTGGGCCCTGGATGCCTGGGGCTACCGGATTCTCTTCCCCCTGGCCGGGTTGATGGGGATCGTTTCTACTCTCTTTTTCAACCGCATCGAAGTCAACGAAGGCCCGCTGCCTCCCCGCCAGACCAAAACCTTCGCCGGGTTGCTGGCGATTGTGTACACCAACCGGCCCTTCGTATTGCATCTTCTCAGCTTTACAGTCTATGGCCTGGGCGCACTGCTGGGTTTTGCCCTCTACCCGGTGGTGCAGGTGGATCGCCTGCACCTTTCCTACACCCAAATCGGGCTGCTCGGCCTGGCCCAATCGCTCTTCTGGCTGCTGGGTTTTCTCTATTGGGGCGGCGCGGTGGACAAACGGGGCGGGCTGTGGGTGATGCGTATCAATCTGCTCATCGCCTTCTTTGTGCCCTTTTCCTACATCTGGGCGACGAACGGCTGGATGCTCCTGCCCGCCTTTATCGCCCAGGGTATCATCTCTGCGGGGGTAGATTTGGGGCTGATCAATACGTCCATCCAGTTGGCCGAGCCGGAGAAAGTGGCTGAGTACGCGGCTGTGCAGGCAACGGTCATCGGTCTGCGCGGGGCGATCACCCCCTTCATCGGCGTCTGGCTGCTGCGCCTGGGTGTGCCGGATACAGCTATCTTTGCCGCGGGCAGTCTGCTCATTCTCATCTCCTGGTGGATCACCGGCCTGATCCGCGTCCGGCCCACCCCCGCAGGCGCGGCCCTGCGTTACCGCTGGCCCCTGCGCTTTCGATTCCCGCGCTTTTAGTGATGTGATACGGGGGATAGCCGACTGCCAAACAGGTTGGCTGAAACGTGAAACGTGAGATATCTCGACCGTTTTCCCGGTTCACGTTTCACGTTTCTACGCCGAGAACCATACACAACCTTGCGCCCGCCTGTACTGGGCTGAGTTTCCCTGCCAGCGACTTCGCCACTACTAACCCCTTTCGAACGCACCCATCAGATTTACCGTAGAAACACGTAGAAATGCGTAGAAATGCGGTAGGTATGTATCCTTCTCAATTGGTACAATAAAAATGCAAGGATATAATATAGTTAACGTCATCCCTCGATCTGTGCCAGAAAGGCCACACAGCCATCATTATGATGCCCGCATCCAACATCTATAAACAGTTGTATGAGGGGGTATTGGCCAGTATCCCCGCTTCCGTCCTGCTCCTGGATAGGCGACTGCATGTTGTTTCTGCCAACCGAAACTTTCTGGAGAAATCGCGTCGCAACCAGGAATCCACAATTGGCCAGGAGTTGAGTACTGTCTTTCCACCCGTGCTGTTGGCGTATACCCGGCTGGAAGAGCGGGTGCAGAAAGTTTTCGTCACAGGGCGAACCGAGGACGAAGGAGAGATGACCTACCGGGCACCGGGATTGCCCACCCGAGTCTATTTCTACCGGCTGACGCCAATCCAGGACGAAAGCAGCGGCCAGGTGGAACATGTGATGTTGCTGATGGAGGATATTACAGAGCGGGTGCGCCTGGGCGAGGAGATACGGCGCGCCGAGCGCCATCTGGCCAGTGTGGTCGAAGGTGCCAACGACATCGTAGTTTCCATGGATCCGGACGGCACAATCCACACCTGGAACCGTACAGCCGAAACGCTTACCGGATATGGCCGCAGCGAAGTGCAAGGGGCTCCACTGGTAAACATGTGTGCGCCGGAGAACCGTGAAACCCTGCAAAAGCTGTTACGGGAAATGGGGCGTGGTCGCAAGGTCAGCGACAATCTGGAGTTGAGCCTGATTGCCAAGTCGGGGAACACATTCAACGTGGCCTGGTCTCTTTCCGTTATGCGTGATGACGGGGGCGCGGTGATCGGTCTGGTGGCTGTCGGCCGCGACCTGACCGAACATCGCAAAATGGAGGCCCAGTTGTTTCAGTCGGCCAAAATGGCGTCTTTGGGTGTGATGGCCGGCGGCATCGCCCACGAAATTCGCAATCCCTTGGGCATCTGTTCTGCAGCCGCCCAACTGCTCCAGGAGCACCCAGAAGAAATAGAGTTCGTACGCGAAGCGTCCGCCAAGATATATACTGCTGTACACCGCGCCTCCGCTATCATCGAAAACCTGCTCAAGTTTGCCCGGCCAGCCCAGGATCTGATGGTCCAAGATCGTTCGGTTCCGCTCACTATCAACGAGATCATCAGCGATACATTGGATCTCATAGCGAATGAGGTGGCCTTGCGCCAGATCGAGATCCACCAGCGTCTGGCCAAGAATCTGCCGCCTGTCTATGGCAACCGCAACCTGTTGCAGCAAGTCTTCACAAATTTGGTGCTCAACGCAATCAACTCCATGTCGGCTGGCGGCCAACTGACGGTGACCACGCGCACCAACAGCAAACAGATGCTGATTGACTTTAGCGACACGGGACGCGGGATTGAGCCTCAGCATCTGGAACACATCTTTGATCCTTTCTTCACAACGATGCCCGTAGGCCAGGGCGTGGGGTTGGGTCTCTCGGTCAGTTACGCCATTATCAAACAACATCGTGGACATATTACTGTAAACAGCCAGATCGGACAGGGCAGCACATTTACGGTTTGGTTACCTATAACAGGAGTGACGCCGTGACAAACGAAAGGATTTCTGTGCTGGTTGTCGACGATGAACCAGACATGTTGTGGGCGCTGGGCCATATATTGAGTCGTTCCGGTTATGGCGTCGTTACTGCATCGAATGCCTCTCGGGCGCTGGACTGCTTGAAAGAGCAGGATTTTGCCCTGGCCTTTATTGATGTGAAACTGTCGGACATGGACGGTCTCCAACTGGCTACTACGATCAGAGAGATGAACCTCAGTGTCGGGATCATTATGATTTCTGGATACTACTATGCAAATGATGCCGAAATCGAGCAGGAATTCGCACAGAGACCGTATATCGGCTTCATTGCCAAGCCTTTCAATCTGGCGGACATACGGAATATCGTGCATAAGGCACTGACAAACAGAGAGGACTTATCGATGACTCCACTGCAAAAAGGATGAAGGATCAACCGGATGTCGAGGGGTTGACCCGCTTGGTTTCAACAGGCTCAACCGGTGCTGGCGTTGGCGGCATCTGACGACCCCTCGAATTCCCAATGACCCAACCGGCTTTTTGCAGTGGACTTATCAGAGGCTTCTCGATGGCTCACATCCTCGTAGTTGACGACGAAAAAGATTTGGTTTGGACTGTCACGCAAGGCTTGCGCTTCCAGGGGTATGCGGTTAGCGCTGCCTATGACGGGCTACATGCCCTGCGTCAGGTTCAGGCCCAGCCGCCCGATTTGATTTTGCTGGATATTGTCATGCCCGGAATGGACGGGGTGGAAGTCTGTCACCGCTTGCGCATGAACCCAGGCCAGGGAACGATCCCAGTGATCTTCTTGACCGCCCGCTTCGAACTCCAAAATAAAATCGCCGCCTTCACAGCAGGGGCGGACGACTACATCTGCAAGCCGTTCGATATGCGCGAGTTGATCGCACGCGTGCAGGCGGTGCTGCGTCGTCGATCCTATGCCGACACCGGTGCTCAGGTACACGCAGCAGAGCCAGAGCCGCACTGCCTGGAGATGGGTTCACTGCATTTGGACCTGAACGCAGCCATCGCGCAGACGGACGCCGGGTGCGCCCAATTAACACCAAACGAGTTCGACCTGTTGAAATTCTTGATGCAGAACCCCGGCCACCTCTTTTCCACCAAACAATTGCTGGAAGACGTGTGGAAATATCCCCCCGGCACGGGCGATCCGGCGTTGGTGCGCTGGCACGTCCGCAACGTGCGCCTGAAGATTGAGCCTGATCCATCGCAACCGATTTACCTGCACACGATTCCCCGCCACGGCTACAAGCTCGCACCGACCTCCGCGCCTGTTGCCGCATAGATACTCACGCAAGACACACCCAAGACACACCCAACCCTTTCCCCACGATCTTCACTTTCATGCTATGCTCTTCAGCAAGGCTCTAGCGTCAACAGTGCCTTGTGATTTCCCACTCTCTACTTTCTTTCGAAGGAGACAAACAATGGCTGTTGAAAAGACGATTGGATCGACAAGTCTGGCTGAAGTGATTGACCGCATTTTGGACAAGGGCATTGTGATCGACGCCTGGGTGCGCGTCTCCCTGGTTGGCATTGAATTGCTGGCCATTGAAGCCCGGGTGGTTGTGGCAGGCGTAGACACCTTCCTCAAGTATGCCGAGGCAGTAGGTCTCACCGCTGCCGCGGCTGCACCTGCCTAATCCAAGCACCCGACTGGGCGATCTGGGGGGATGGAAACACCAGGGCCGTGATGCCGTTCACACAGTTTCGGTGTCCGGTGTTTTATCCCTCCATATCCCTGGCCCAAGTTTTCGAAAGGGGGATTTATGAGTCGAACGGACGAAATGCGTGGTTTGGTCGAGCAACTGTCGAACGACCGCAGCGGACGCAGGAATTCAGTTGCCATGCTACGATCGGGCACAACTGCCTTCCGCACTGCTGTGCGGGCCGACCATACCGTCATGACCCAAACCCTCAATGAGCAGATGGCAGCAGAGCGGGCCAGGCGCGCAGCAGAGCAAACCCAGATGGCCGCAGAGACGGCGGCTTTCCGCAGCGCCACCCAGTCCGCCCACGCCGCCATGACCCACACCCTCAATGAGCAGATAGCAGCAGAGCGGGCCAGGCGCGCAGCAGAGCAAACCCAGATAGCCGCAGAGACGGCGGCTTTCCGCAGCGCCACCCAGTCCGCCCACGCCGCCATGACCCACACCCTCAATGAGCAGAT
>JACQGT010000319.1 GCA_016199425.1 Chloroflexota bacterium | reverse complement strand
GACCTCATTCTTACCAAGAATGTGCTCTACCGACTGAGCTATGTGGGCTTGAGTGGGCGGGGGCGGATTCGAACCACCGTAGGCGTAGCCGTCTGATTTCATCCCATCTACAGCTTTCGCTGCCGACCGAAGTCGTTTGTGGGCTGGACTTTGTCTTCATCCGTTCTGGATGCTCCCCGTCAAGTCTCTACACCTTCCTTTGACACAAGCTCTGTCAAAGGCTTGGCTCGGCGTTACCATCCTCTCCAGGTTTCGCCGACTTTGAGGAGAATTACCCTACAGATTCCTCTGCAGGCCTGCAATTATCACCAATGCTATAGAGGCGATACTGCTCCCACTTCGACCACTTGCTCATCCGACTGTGTATTTCTCAGAGACGAAGTAGCGAATTGCATTGGCGACAGCCAAGTTCCCTTTGTCCTTATTATTCATTGGGGACTCCATTGAACTTAGCCGACTGTACAGTCAGATCCCATTGTCCACTCGGGCACCCGCCCGTCATTCAGTTGGAATGTGCTTGGCCGTAAAGCCTGTACGCCGACGCTCTCAAAATTGTCGGCCAGAGCCGACGATCGGACTCGAACCGATAACCTGCTGTTTACAAGACAGCTGCTCTGCCGATTGAGCTACGTCGGCGCAGGGTTGCTTGACACCCAGACGATTATAGCACATTCCGGGGCGAGGTCAAATTTTACAGTGATGCGAAGCCGATCTGTTCCAGCGCATTGAGCAACGTTACCGAGCGTCCAATATCTAATACCCAATATCCAATACCTTCTTGCTCACAAACGTCTCCGCCAGCAGCGACTCCCCCACCAGATCGTACTCCATTGCCCCGTTGATGTGGACCTCCATTATTGAGCCAATCGGCGCACCCGAAACACCGGGAACCAGCACCAGCCCATCCACTTCCGGTGCGTCCCGGTAGCTGCGCCCCAACAGCAGAGGATCGCCGCTGCCTTCGATCTGTCCTTCACCTTCCACCAGAATCTCCAGCATCCGCCCCACAAAGGCCTGATTCTTGCCCAGGCTGATGGGCTGCTGCGCTTTCATCAGCCGCCCGTAGCGCTCCTGCTTCACTTCCTCCGCCACCTGATCGGGCAGAGCTGCCGAAGGCGTGCCCGGCTCCGGGCTGAAGGTGAACGCGCCCACTTTGTCGAACTCGATGGCTTTCGCAAAGTCCAACAGTCCTTGGAACTCCTCTTCTGTCTCGCCGGGATAGCCCACAATAAATGTGGTGCGCAGGGCAATGTCGGGCATGGCCGCGCGCAGCTTCGCTATGTGGTCGTGTACCATCTCCAGGCGACTAGGGCGGCGCATACGCTTGAGCGTGCGCGGGTCGCCGTGCTGCAAAGGCATGTCCAGATAGGGGACGATCTTCGGCTGGCTCGCCATCACCTCCACCAGATCGTTGGTGACGTGGCCGGGATAGGCGTACATTAGACGTATCCAGCGCAGATCGCTGCTGGTGCGGTTGCCCAGCGCAGCGAGCAGATGGGGCAGGCTGTTGGGTTCGCCCCAATCCCGCCCGTAGTCTGTGCTGTCCTGGGCCACCAGCACCAGCTCTTTGGCCCCCGCTGCCACCAGTGCGTTGGCCTCATCCACAATTGCTTCCAGCGGGCGGCTGCGCAGTTTGCCTTTGAAACTGGGAATGGTGCAGAAGGCGCAGGGCGCGTTGCAGCCGTCAGAGATTTTTAGATAAGCGCTGCCCGCTTTGACCGGCGGGCGAGGGACAGCCGCCTCGAAGCTCACGTCCGGATCGCCCAGCAGAGAATAGCGTTGCAGTTTGCGGCGCTTGCCTCCGCCGTTGCCCCGGATGCCGTTGACCAGTTCCATCACATCCATCCAGCGCCGGGTGCCCAGCAGCCCATCCACGCCGGGGACGCGGGCCAGCACTTCTTCCCCGTTGCGCTGGGCCAGACAGCCCGCGGCAATCAGCATCTGCCCCCGCCGCTTCATTCCTGCCAACTCCTGCAGTACGCCGATGGACTCCTCTTTGGCCGCTTCCAGAAAGCCGCAGGTATTGACGATCAGCACATCGGCTCTGGCCGCGTTTGACGCGGCGCGCAGATCGGCCTGTTGCAGCAGCATTTCCATGCCGTCGCTGTCCACTTTATTTTTGGGACAGCCCATTGTAATTAAATGGTATTTCAAGAAATTACTCGTTCCCGTTGCCCGTCAGGGTTGACAATAGTTGTTCAAAAAGCGCTGAAATGGCGTTGTGTTCAGACTGAATTCGTGAAACAATCACATCCAGTTTGGTTTCGTCGATCAGAAATCCGTAGATTTTCGTTGCCACATGTCGAAAAGCCATCAATTCAACGAAAACCGCTAATGTCTCCTGGCTGACTTCCAATCCCGTATCTTTGATCAGAGAACCGAACGTTCGTAGAGATCACACGACCTTCTTCCAATATCCTTTGCCGCAAATAGCCGTGGGTATTCTGGAAGTCGATGATACTGACTGGGCGATCAATCGTGAGAAGATACTCACCCAAAGCGCGAAAAAAGTGTTCGCCAGGCAATCCATCCACACAGATGTCCAAATCCGAGTCGGGTTTTTGATCGCCACGCGCGACCGAACCATACAAAATCACCTTGCGGATGCGGTATTTCTCAAGAATGGCAACCAACTTCTGAATATCTGGTTGAAATTGGATGGGTAATGGCAGTGGATGCGTCAAAATTGCCTGAGACATTGGGAATCTCTCCTCTTCTCCACAGATTCACTATCCGCATCTTATCGCGTTCTTTCGCTCCTGGCAATAGAGTGCGTCTCAATTTCCAAAATCCGGTATGGATAGACATTGATGACGTCGGTCTGTTCGTAACGCGTTTGGGTGATCGTATCGTTGCGGTAGATGTGGATGTGGCCGTGCAGCAGGTAGCGGGGGTGAAAGTAGCGCATAAAGGCCAGAAAGGAACGGAAACCCGTGTGCGCCCGGTCTGTTTCGTCGTGGATGCCCCGGGGCGGCGAATGGGCCACCAGCACATCCAACCAGCGCCCGTAGCGCAGCCGGTTGTAGAGCAGACCGGGAATCATCCGGGCGATATTGCCCCACATCTCCCCGTCTGTGTATTGAAAGGGCGCTCGGTTGTAGCGAATCGACCCTTCCAATCCGGCCAGCAGCAGCCCCTGCTCGCAAAAGAGCCGCCCGTGCAGGTTGGTGGCCCCGCCGGGCGCGCTCATCACTGTATTGTTGGACCAATACTCGGCCACATGCGCGTGGTTGCCGTAGACAAAATAGGCAGGCTTGTCCAACATACTCACAATATAGTCAATGTAATAGTAAGGGAGATCGCCGCAACTGAGGATCAGGTCCACATCACCGATCTGACGACGAATGCCGGCGCTATAGAGGGATGGGACGATTTTGTCGCTGATGGTGAGAATGCGCATAACTGCGTCATTCTATCACTGTGCGAAAGTTGGGGTCAAAGCAGGACGTGCGGAAAATAGCGATTTTCTATTCCGTAGTTTCCTGCGCGGGACTCCATTCGTAAAGACATTTCTGGCAGACAAATTTCTTGACACGCGACCAGCGCGCAGCATAGAGAGAACCGGCCAGTACGTAGAGCGCATAGACGAAACTGACGATACCGATAGCCAGGAAGACGGTATCCAGTGTCGGATCTACAAATCGGCGTGCAAAAATGGATAGAATCCCAAACCCAATGACAGCTATCGCTACCCCATAGCCCCACCCAATTCGCCAGGAGCCGATCGAACCGATCGACTTGGACGAGGTCAAACGTTCCTCTTCTTTGACCCGTTTGCTGGCGCAGCGCGAACAGACTATCTGTGTTGTACTCATCTCAGCCATCGTTCTCTCCTTTTTAGATTTCCCCTCTGGAATCAGTCTAAATGAGCGTCCAGAAACAAGTTCCCGATTTGCACCTTCCGGGAAGGGGTCATAAGCTGGCTGAACTTGCGCAAATCTGCTTGACCCCTTTCCGGAAGGTTGGGAAGTTATACTTGGACGCTCACTAAGGTTCGTCAATCGCATGTACACGCTCAACCGCAAACTCGCTGCCTGGCCCGTGACAGACCGTACAACTTTCCACACCGCCCGCTGTTGTCTCAAGCTCGGCGTGCGCGCCGGTTGCGATGCCGTCGTGACAGGAGGTGCAGACGGAACGGGTGGGCAGCAGGGAGCCGGTCGTTTGGTCTGCGTTCACGACGGTTGTCGCCCGCATGGCATCGACCAGAGGCAGCGTATAGGTTCCTGGCCTGTGGCACTCGACGCAATTGGCGAGATTGCCAGGGAAGCGCAGAGCCGTAAAGTCATAGACCGCATCCTGGAAGCCGTAGACCTCAAATGGCTTTTCTGTCCTCTCATCGCCCCGGTGAATCATATGAATCAACCGTTTGAAATCCAGAGACGCGGCTGGCAGTGCTTCTGCGGGACGAGCGGCCGCATCTGTGGCACCGGCGTTGTGACAGAGGACGCAATAGTCCACGTTCTGCCGCACACCGCCGTGGGCCAAAATCTGCCCGTGGCAGGTGGCGCACCGTTCGCCATCGACGACCGAGCGGCGGGGCGCTGCCGTGTCGCTTCCCACCGCCACGTAAACGACCGGATTGAAGGCGCTAACCCGTACTCGTTCGGAGACCTTCGGCACTCTCTTCAGCAGAGAACCTTCCAACCCCGCAGCGTAGGTTCCCGATGCACCCGCCGGCAACTGATAGCTGAATTTGTACCGGTAGACGCCGTCGCCAGCGCTGTTGACAGAAGCGATCGACTCGCCGTCCTGGATAAGCACTTCCGTTGCCCGTTCCACGTAGTCATCGGTTGGACCAGCCACCGTCGCCGCCAGATAGTCCAGATCGGAAAGGGAGAGTCCCTGGCCTTCGCCGTCTGTGATTTTGAATTCGATGGCGGGTGCATTGCCCGCAGCCATCGACGTCACATTCACAATTTCCAGAAAGAGCTTGCCGGCGCGTACGGCGTTGACGGGCAGGGTATGCGAACCGACGATTGAGTCGTCGAAATCGTCGCCGTCCGGCTCGTGACACTCGACGCAGGTATCGTCGGCCCGGGGTTTGTTGCCCGGATGGTTCTGCCCGATGTCCAGGAGCACATTGTCATGGCAGGCAACACAGGCAGCTTGCTGGGGCTTCGTCTTGAAGTTGTCGCTGTCCTTGCCGCCTGTGTGGCATGTGGTGCAGTTCCGGGTGTCCTGGGGCCAGGCGACCGTCGAATAGTCGTGGACCGATTGGCGGAAGCCGATCAACTGATAAGGAATGCCACTGATGACACTGGGCAAGGATTGGCCCGCATGAATCTTGTGAACCAACACCCGGAAATCCAATGTGTTGCCGGACTCCGGGTCGATGTTCTGCGCGGTATGACAGGTGGCGCACAGACCGGCCAGACGGCGGACGCCGCCGTGGAAGGACAGGGGGTCGTGGCAGTTGTTGCAGGAGTCGGTCGAAACCACATCCCGGGTTGTCGCCGGTTCTCCGCCTGCGGGAACCCAAGTGAGCAGGTCATTGGCCACAGCAGTTCGACCACTGCGGTAGGCGTACACACCCAGAACGGTCGTCAAATCCTCGTTGAGTTCGAGTGTGAGTGTGTTGCTGAATGTATATGTGTACGCGCCCCCACCCAAGTTTCCCCACATGCCGCCGCTTTCGGCAAAGGGTTGGCTGGCTGTCGCCAGGGCCGGAGCCTGTTCCTGCTCGGCGACAGTATAGGGTCCTCCCTCCACTGTACGCACCAGCAGATTCTGATAGTGGCTGAGATTAGTCTCGGAGTCAACAGTCACCTGCGCGATTGTGAATCCGTAGCCTTCCAACACCTCCACCGGAAGCGGAAGTCCCCACTCATCCCCCAGGGTGAGCGTCACCCGGGGTCGATTGTCATCGATCAATTCAACTGACTTGAGTTTGATCGATAACCCGTTGCCCAGAGCGACGAAGTTTTGTCCCGGCGGTCCCAACGGTCCCTGGGGACCTTCGATCCCTATTGGCCCCAGTGGACCCAACGGCCCCGGCGGCCCTTGCGGACCGGGTACGCCCTGCAAACCCATTGCGCCCGCTGGACCAACCGGCCCCGGCAGCACAACCTCCGACGTACAGGCGGCCAATAACAGGCTGACGACCGCCAGCAGAGAGATGAAAAGCCATTTGGCGGAGAACATATACTCCTCCTCGCTTGTAGTGACGCTATATCTGCTTTATGCCGTTATCGGTGCTGCGTGCCGACAGTGCGGCCTGGACCGCGCCCATCACATCCAGCGGGAATGGGATGATCGTGCTGGTCCGCTCACCGGCCATCTCCACCAGCGTCTGCAGATAGCGCAATTGCAGACTGACGGGTTCGCTGGCAATGATATGCGCGGCCTGGGCCAGTTCCTCGGCGGCCTGATGTTCGCCACGGGCGTGGACAATTTTTGCCCGCCGTTCCCGTTCCGCTTCGGCCTGGCGAGCCATTGCCCGCTGCAAGTTTTCGGGCAGCAACACATCCTTCACCTCGACCGCGGTGACTTGAACGCCCCACGGCTCTGTGTGCTTGTCGATGATCTGGCGCAACATTTCGTTGATCTGGTCGCGGTGGGCGAGCAGTTCATCCAGCTCTGACTGGCCCAGCACACTGCGTAGGGTTGTCAGGGAAATTTGGGTAGTGGCCTTCTCGTAGTCCACTACTTTCATCATCGCATCTTCGGCGTTGATCACCTGAAAGTAGACGACGGCGTCCACCTGCACGGTCACATTGTCGTTGGTGATTACCTCCTGGGGTTCCACTACCATTGTTTCGACGCGGGTGTCCACTTTCATCATGCGATCGATGTAAGGAATGATGAAGTTCAGGCCGGGCGAGCGGGTGGTGACGTAACGCCCGAAGCGCAGGACGACGCCCCGCTCCCACTGTTTGACAATCTTCGTGGCGGGCCAGACGATGACAAAAATGAACAGCAGAACGCCGAATAGACTCAATAGCTGTTCCATAGCTACCTCCTAAACTGAGAAATGGATCTGTGATGATCAATGGTCTAACAACGTTGGCGTGGGATAGGCGTAGGTGTCGACTTCATCGGCCCTTGCGCCTCGCGCAATCCAATAGAGCGAACTCGCATAGATGCTTACCGAAATTAGCCCGATGAGACCCACCGCGATACCCCCTATCCCCGGTGTGTTCAACAGCCAGAAGAGAAACTGAAAGAAAGGGTTGTCCATTGGGAAATTCATAGTAGTTTGCCTCGTTTCATAAACTGTTCCACAAAGACTTGCACTCTACACACAGGCTCATCTGTCGCTTCAGCATCGGGTCTGGTTGAAGTGTGGCGAAGACAGCCTCCAGTTCGGCTTCGCTCACTGTTGGACGGCCGCAGATGGGGCACTGGGCCCGGGGCGAACGACGCAGGATGCGGATGCGGGATGCGCCGTTCGTCTCGTGTTGGGCGTCTAGGACGTCTGTCTCCAGTTGTTTCAGCACGCGCTGTGGGCAGATACGCACACAGCGATTGCAGCCAACACAACGACTGATGTCCAGACTCAACGCAGTCTCCGTGTCGCTCTCGACCATACGCAGAGCGCCGGGCAGACAAGCGCCGATGCATATACCGCACAAATTGCAGACATCGGTCTCCTGCAGAACCGGAAAGCCAGCCCGTCTTGCCTGGCGATACCAGGCGCTGCCCAACTTTTCGGTCAAAAACTCACTCAACAGGACGCCTACAACTGCATAGAAGGGGTCGTCGGCAGCAGCCAACTCCCTCCCCACATCCGGCAACCACACGCCTGGATGTTCGCGCAGAAAAGTGTGTTCTTCCACACCCAGGCGACTTACCAACAGGCTGTCGATGGCAATATAGGCGCTGGCTTGCGCAGCAGCCAGATGGCCCATAAAGGCCAATTCCACGCTGGCGTGATCAGGCAATTCGCCATTGTCCGGCACAATACCCAGCGCCCTATAGCGATCTTCGGCTGCCGCCGCTGATTGGCCCATCAGACGCCCTTCTCGATGAAGGGACCCGTAGAGGGCGAGGGGCCGCCGCGCGCTGTTTCTCGTCACCCGGATGTAGCGCTGGCGCAATTCCGCGGCGGTTGGGGCAGGCAACGTCGCCAGGGACAGCGCAGCCTTGCGGCAGGCTGGCGACCCCAGAGTCTGCGCGCCTTTGGTGGTCGCCTCCAACAACAATGGGTGAAGCTCCGCTACCGGTTCGGAGAGAGCCTCGGCCAGCGCGTGATAGACAAGTGATCGGGCGTGGAACTGCTCGGATTCCAGGCTGCGCATTACATCCTTCCTCTCGTGACACGCCAACGTCGTTGGGCAGGAGTGGAGGATTCTGGCATCGGCACTTCGATCTGGGCCAGCGCGTGATCGATGACGCGGCCTTCGGTCACTTCCCAGATGGAGACCGGCGGGAAGAGCTTGAAAAAAATCAGGAATAGAAAGGCGAACAGGGCAAAGGATCCGGCCAGCAGAGACCATTCGGTGACGGTGGGTGTGTAGCTGCTCCAGCGGATCAGATGGGGATGGCCCATCGTAGGCACGATGATATTCCAGCGTTCCAGCCACATACCGATCACAACGCAGACCGAGGCGATGATGGTGGCGGCGATGGGATTGCGCTTCAGCCAGCCCAGGGCGCTGATACCCGCCAGCAGCACCAGACCGGCTACCACGAGGCTGATCATCAGTTCTGTGTTGGTGGGGACGGCTCCCACGTCCATCAGCAGAGTATCCGTGGCATTGATCAGAAAAGGCTTTGCGCCCGGCACAAATAGAATGGCAAAGCTCAACACTGACACTGTTGCCGTTGTCAGCGCCAGACGGGGCTGAAAAACAGACGCTGTGCGCCAGCTATCCCGGAAGAAATGGGGCAGGATCAGCACCCAAAAGGCGATGACCATCAACCCCACCATTCCCCAGAAGGTCGCTGCATCCCGGCCCCACAGTTTGCTCGCCAGCACCGGGAACTCGGCCTCCTGCTGGCCCGCCACCTGAGTGAGATGTTCGGTGTAGGTGAAGTAGAACCAGGTGATGCTCATCACGACCAGAAACCAGCCCAGACCCCGATAGAGAACCGGGCTGATGTAGTAGCTCAGTCCATAGACCTGCCGCAACGCGATGATCAGCAGGAAGAGCAGAGCGATGCCGGAGAAAATGGCGCCGACGACGAAGTAGGGGCCGAGGATCGTCGAGTGCCAGCCCGGCTGCACAGTCGTAGAGAGAATCCACGAAGTGACTGTGTGCAACGAAACGCCGATGGGAATGATAGCGATGGACGTGGCCCGAATCACCTTTTCCAGTCTGCGCCACTGTTCCCGGTTGCCCCGCCAGCCCAGAGCCAGAATTGTGTAGAGATAGCGCCGCCAGGCCGGACCGTCGACGGGATAGTTGTCGCGCAGGATGCCCAGGTCGGGCAGGAGGGAGATGTAGAGGGCAAACATACTCGCCAGAATGTAGGTGGAAAGCGAAGCCACATCCCAGAGCAGAGGCGACTGTAAGCGCCCATAGAGGAACATCAGCAGCATCCGGTCGGGCCGGCCCATATCCATAATCACCTGCAGGCCGGCAATGAGCAGACCAAAGACCGTCACAGTTTCGGCGACGCGAGTGATGGGCCGCCGCCAGTTTACGCCGGTCAGGTGCAGCGCGGCCGAGACAAGCGTGCCCGCCATACTTACGCCGATGAGAAAGATGAAGTTCACCATATAAATGCCCCAGTAGACGGGGCGTTGCAGACCTGTCGTCGTCAGCCCGAAGACAAGCTGGCGCACGTACATAAACGCGCCCCAGCCGATCACGACCAGCAGAACGGCCACTGTGATCCAGAAACCGGGCCCGGCTCGGAAGAGCGGATCGATCAATTGGGTTTTGTCGCGAGGGTCAACCCGAAGCATAACGTAATTCTCCAAAGAGTTGTGAGTGGCTGATAGACTCCTCTGCTCTTCCTGCTGTGGTCTATCTGCGGCCAATTCGCCAACGTCGCGGCGGTGTCGATGAGGGCGGCAGCTTGCCGGGGGTCTCGGCCCGCATCTCGTCGATGACACGCCCTTCTGCCACTTCCCAAATGGAGACGGGCGGAACAAGCTTAAAGAAAATCAGAAACAGAAGAATGAACAGAGCAAAGGACGCTGCTGTGAGTGTCCATTCCGTAGCCGACGGCGCGTAACCGCTCCATCTGACAAGACGGGGATGGGTCAGGGTGGGAATAATGATGTTCCAGCGCTCCAGCCACATAGCCACTACCACACAGGCGGAGGCGATGACCGTGGCGGCGACGATGCGCCGTTTGAGCCAGGGCAGGGCGCTGACGCCCGTCACAATGACAAATAGAACGACGATGGAAATGAGTACGGCGCGGGCGCTGACGCCCACAATGTCAAAGCTGATCGACTGCACCGGCAGAAGCTGCGGGCGCATCACCGGGACAAACAGCGCCGTCGCCAGCACAGCCGCAGTCGCGGTGACACGCGGCTGGAAGAACGGCGCTCTCTCCCACCCGCCGGGGATCAGACGTGGGAAGACGAGCACCCAGAAAGCGGCGACCATCAGAGCCACCATCACCCAGAAACCGGTAGCGTACATACCCCACAGTTTGCTCGCCAGCACAGGAAACTCCGCTTCTTGCTGGCCTGCCGCCAGGGTCAGATGCTCGGCGTAGGTAAAGTAAAACCAGATGGCGCACATTGCGATCATCAGATACCCCACATACTGGTACTGCTTTTCCGTGATGTACGCTTCCAGATGAAATGCCCAGCGTATGACCGTCATGGCAAGGAAGAGTGCGCCGATGCCGGAGAAGATGGCCCCTACCACAAAATAGGGGCCGAAAACGGTGCTATGCCAGCCGGGCTGCACTGTCGTGGCCAGAATCCAGGAGATAATTGTGTGTACCGACACCGCAATTGGGATGATAATGACGGCCATCACTCCGATGACCCGCTCCAGCCGCAGCCACTGGGTGCGGTTGCCGCGCCAGCCAAGCCCCAGCAGGCGATAGAGCCTTCGTCGCCAGCTCGGCGCATTGGCAGGCAGATTGTCACGCAGGAGCGCCGCATCCGGGATGAGGGGCAGATAGAAGTAGACGACACTGCCCAGGAAATAGGCGGTGACCGACACCATATCCCACAGCAGAGGCGATTGCAGACGCCCGTAGAAGAAGATGTAGAGCATCCGGTCCGGCCTACCCATATCGAACAGAATCTGCACTGTGCCGACCACCAGCGCCACGACAGTAATCGCTTCGGCGATGCGGGTGATAGGCCTGCGCCACTCGGCTTGGGTCACACGCAGGATACCGGAGATGAGCGTTCCGGCG
>JACQGT010000017.1 GCA_016199425.1 Chloroflexota bacterium | reverse complement strand
GAGAATAATCTATGCCCACTCAAATCACCCCCCTGCGCGTCGCCATCATCGGCAGCGCCCGCCGCTCGGACTATCTCTACGGACCCATCCTCCACGCCCTGCCTGATGAAGTCGAGCTGGTGGCGGTCTGGGGGCGCAGCGACGCCTCGGCCAAACGGCTGGGCGAAAGCCTGGGCGCGCCCTGGTACACGGACTTGGACAAACTGGTGCGGGAGACCGCGCCCCAGATCGGCATCGTCTCCGTCACCTACGCCGCCAACGGCGAGGTGGGGCTGATGGCGGTGGAGGCCGGGCTGCACGTCCTGTTGGAGACGCCCATCGCCCACAAACTGAGCGAGGCCGACGCCATCATCGCCGCCGCGCAAGAGCGGGGGCTACAGATCGAAGTAGCCGAGCAGTTCCACCGCCGCCCTCTGGAAGCGGTGAAGCTGAAACTGCTGGCCAGCGGTCTCTTCGGCCAGGTCTACTCCTCTTTCAACGACTTCGCCGGCCACGGCTATCACGGCGTAAGCGTCATGCGCAGCTACCTGGGCTTTGACGCCCGGCCTGTGCAGGTTACCGGCGCGGTGAAAGAGTATCCACTGGCGTCCCACTGGTCGCGCCTGCGCAACGAGACCGCGCCGCGCACAGAGAGCCAGGAGCACGGCATCATCGAATTCGCCGACGGACGGCTGGGCATCTTCCACTGGACGTCGATCGGCTACGATTCGCCCCTGCGCTGGTGGCGCAGCAGCCGTTTCCTGGCCGAAAAGGGGATGGGCATTACCGTGGGTGTGGGGCTGGAAGTAGAGGAGCGGCTGAGTCTGCTGGCCCCCGGCGGCGAAGCGCCCCGCTTTATTACTTTGGAACGGCGCTGGGAACGGGTGGACGGCGGCGCGCTCGTGGCGATGGTGGCCCACACCGGCGATGCGGACATCCCGATTGTCACCTGGGAGAATCCCTTCCGCCCGCGTAAACAGGGCCACGGCCCCGACTGGCAGGACGACATCATCGGCGTAGCCGGCTGTCTGCTCAGTCTGGTGGAGGCCGTGGGCAACGACGCCGCGCCCAGCTACGGCCCGTTGCAGGCCCGTCTGGATCAGGAAATTATCGTGGCGATCCGGGAGTCGTCCAAGCAGGGCGGCCAGCCGATTGCGTTGCCGATGGACCCGGCCAGTCAGACGGTGTAGTCAAGTTTCTGGTTGAGAGCATACACGGTAACCAAATGCAGTCAGGCGTTGTTTGTTCTCACATTTCACGGGTCACGTTTCCACCCTGCAACATTAGCGCAGCTCGGCTTCACGCAAGAATGAATTGAGCCATTGCGCGTCTTCTTCGGCAAAGGGAGGCGTCGGCTCATTCTGATAATTGATGCGCAAGTCATACGCCGCGCGGTCATACAATTCATGGAGGATAGTGTTCAAATCGACAATGGGCCACTCATCGTCTGGCTGAAGCGGCAGGTGGAAGGTGGGAATCGCCTGGCGAACAGTAAATGGATAGAATTGGGCGCGCGGGCGCATGGCCGATGGACTAACGAGAATCGTATAGTGATACGTTTCCTGGGGTGTTTGTACAAACCGTTGACCGGCGCGCAGAAGGTCAATCTCGACAAGATTCGTATACGAGTTGAATACTTCCTGTCGCTTGCGTTCATATTGCACGCGACCTTCGCGTGACGCTTTATTCCACGGCGATAAAATCTCCAGAAGTGTCACCACCTTGACACTTTCGTCGTTGCTCTTCATCCACAATTCGGTGTTACTGTCGCCGTCCATTTCCTGAATCTCTAAATAGGTCTCGCGAATGTGTTCATGCATTGGCAGTTCGACGATCTCCGGTTCGAGGACGGACGCGGCAACTCCTGGCTGGCCTGAACCTCTTTGCCAGAGGGAAGCGGAATAGGGGCCAACCACGCCCACATCTGGCACAGCAGTAAAACCGATTGCCAGCGGATCCGCCAGGTAGGAACGCTCCTCCACCGCAACAAAATAGCGCGGTCTGAGCAACGGCCCTAACTCATCGGCAATGGCTGCGATCAACCGGTTATGAACGCCGTGCCATAGATTCGGTCGTTCCAGATACGGATCCATTCCGGGAAATGGCGTTGGCATAAGACTTCTCCGTAGAAAAAGAAGACGAAAATCCTGGAAAAGTATAACACACTCTGGATGATTGCGGCGAGATGGAACGTGAAACGTGAGAGTAGTCGGTCTACTCTCACGTTTCAGGCGTCACGTTTCGTTCTTTCATCCCTTCATCCTTTCATCCCTTCTCCCCTCTTATCCCGTCGCCCCCTTCACACTCCACACGGAGCCGGTCGTGTACGTATTGCGCTCGGAGCAGAGAAACTCGATGACTTCCGCCACTTCCTCCGGGTCGGAATAGCGCCCGATGGGATTGCCGGGGTTGGCCAGAAACTCCGGCGTGAAGCGAGGCACCACCATATCCGTCAGCGCCCGGCCCGGCTCCACCCCGTTGACAAAGACATTCTGCTTGGGATAGGCGTTGCCCAGCGCGCCGATGAAGGAGTACACAGCGCCCTTGGAGACGCCGTAGGGGACCTGATTCGTGGCCCCGAAGCGTGCACCGGAGGTAATGGAGACACAACGTCCCCAGCCGCCGTTGAGCATATGGGGGATGGCCGCCTGATGTGCGTAGTAGATGCCGTAGAGGTTGATCTTCAGCACTTTGTCGAACTGGGCCGCGGACTGCTCCAAAAAGGGCGCTTCCTTGCCCAGAATCCCCGCGCAGCAGACCAGAATATCCAGACGGCCAAAGGCGGCGACGGTCTGCTCCACCATCCCGTGGACCGCGGCCTCGTCGGTCACGTCCGTGGGGATGTAGAGGGCGCGCTGGCCCAGCGCCTCGATCTCCGCCACCGCGCTCGCGCCGTGTTCATCCTGCAAATCGACAATCACAATATCCCGGCCGGCTTCGGCTATGCGCAGGGCCGTGGCCCGGCCAATGCCCCGTGCTCCGCCGGTCACAATCGCCACCCGCCGCTCCACTGGCGCGGCAAACCGTAAATTCGACATAGAAACTCCTCGTTGGTGAAAGGGGATCAAAAAAGAAGAACACGGATTTGCACGGATCGAACAGATTTACACGGATTCTATGGAGGTAACCGACAAAAGCAAATCGCAGATGTAACTATACAGGTACAGCGGACCAGTGAGCGCTGATTGAGTAGCCGAGTCTGCGAGGCGTATCGAAATCAAGCGAACGGGTCTACCCG
>JACQGT010000318.1 GCA_016199425.1 Chloroflexota bacterium | reverse complement strand
GCAGCTTCGACCACAGCGCGCACGCCACCACCAGCAATAACCCCTGTGCCCGGGCTGGCCGGTTTCAGCAGAACTTCGCCTGCGCCAAATTGGGACTGAATGGCGTGGGGGATGGTTGTTCCCAGCAAATTAACACTTACCATTGTTTTGCGCGCCCGCTCACTGGCCTTACGGATCGCCTCGGGGACTTCCCGCGCCTTGCCCACACCCACACCCACCTTGCCACTGTTGTCGCCGGTGACGACTACTGCCCGAAAGGCAAACCGTCGGCCACCTCTGACCACTTTGGATGTACGCGCAATATGGACAACCCGCTCGTCCATCTCATCGCGCTGCTCTTCTTTTTCTTCTCGTCCTCGCCGTCGCTCTCCACGTGCCATTGTTCTCTCCTCGCCTGCTCCTAGAAGTCCAATCCACCCTCACGACTTGCATCGGCCAATGCCTTGACGCGCCCGTGATATTGGTATCCGCCCCGATCAAAGACCACCTTCTCGACGCCCTTTTCTTTGGCCCGCTGAGCGATCAGCTTGCCAATCTCCTTGGCCTTATCAACTTTGGTCATTCCGATCAGGCTCTCACCCAGACTGGGTTCCAAAGAAGATGCAGCGGCGATGGTGTTGCCTTCGTCGTCGTTGATCACCTGGGCATAGATATGATGCAGGCTGCGGAAGACGTTCAATCGCGGGCGTTCAGCAGTGCCGTGGACTTTGCGGCGGACCCGCTGATGGCGACGTATGCGCCCTTGCGCACGAGTTTCTCTCGCCATAATTCTGTCTCTCCTATCCATCTTGCGATCTGTGCCGAAGAAGAACAAATCTGCTATTCCCCGGTCAGGAACAATCAAATTACTTCTTACCGCCCTTACCGCCCTTACCACTCTTGGCCCGAACATACTCGCCCTGATAGCGAATACCCTTACCCTTGTAAGGTTCTGGCGGGCGTTCCATGCGAATCACGGCTGCCAGTTGGCCCACGGTCTCTTTGTCGATCCCGTGGATGGTCACGGTGCGGCCATCACGCGATACTTCAAAGGACATTTCCTTGCTGGGCGGTGCATACGAAACGTCGTGGCTTTTGCCCACCTGAAGCTGCAAGTCTTTGCCCTGGAGCTGAGCGCGATAGCCAACGCCGTGAATCTCCAACACTTGACTGAAGCCAGTGGTGACGCCCAATACCATATTGTTCAACAATGAACGAGTCAGCCCGTGCAACGCCTTGTGGTGACGCATATCGGTGGGGCGCGTAACGTGGACCTCGCCATTCTCCTGGGCAATGGACATATCTCGGTTGAATTTTTGACTCAATTCACCCTTCGGTCCTTTAACCCGGACAAAATTTTCTTTCCCAATCTCTACCGTGACGTTCGTCGGTACAGAGATGGGCATACGTCCGATCCGTGACATTCGTGTCCTCCCTGCGCTACCAAACGTTGCACAAATGCTCGCCGCCCACCTGCTCTTTACGAGCCTGGCGACCAGTCATAACACCCTTCGGTGTCGAAACAATACTGATTCCCAAACCACTGCGCACCCACGGGATCTCCCGATAGCCCACATAGACCCGCCGGCCTGGTTTGCTGATGCGCTCCAGGTTTGTGATCACAGGGTTGGCCTTGCCCGTATATTTCAGGCCCATGACCAGATTGGCTTGCGGTTGATCATCGGTGACTGTGTAACCGGCGATGAACCCTTCCTGGGTCAGAATCTTGGCCACAGCAACTTTGACATTGGAACTTGGGACCACAACACGTCGATGTCGGGCCGCCGACGCATTACGAATGCGTGTCAGCAGGTCCGCAACGGGGTCTGTCATCATAATAAACGCTCCTTACTCTTGCAGCCTGCACAGTGCGGGCTGTAGTTAGTAGCCAGCCGTGAAAATTTACCAGCTCGACTTGACAACACCCGGCAGGTTGCCCAACAGGGCTTCCTGACGGAAACAGATGCGGCAGAGACCAAACCGGCGCATGTACCCACGTGCGCGACCGCATTTTCCGCAGCGGTTGCGCACACGAATCTCATACTTCCGGTTCTTCTCTCGAGCAATCATACTTTTCTTTGCCACAGATTTCCTCTTTTCCTAGCTTGGCCTATGCAGTCATAAAAACCACCCGTCCAAATCAGGTGACAGAATACTAGCGCCGCTGGAACGGCATATCCATCAAGGCCAAAAGACGACGGCCCTCTTCGTCAGTCTGCGCCGAGGTCACAATCGTGATTTCCATGCCCCGCACTTTGTCAATCTTGTCATATTCAATTTCGGGGAAGATCAGTTGCTCGCGCAGACCCAGGCTATAGTTGCCGCGCCCATCAAAGGCATCCGGTGAAATCCCGCGGAAATCTCGCTGCCCAGGCAGGGCAATGCTGATCACCCGGTCCAGGAAGTGCCACATGCGACGCCCACGCAGAGTGACTTTCACGCCAATCGGCATCCCCTCGCGCAACTTGTACGTTGCGATAGATTTGCGCGCCTTCGTGACAATCGGACGCTGGCCTGTGATAATTGTCAGATCGTGGCTGGCGTTTTCAATGGCTTTGCTGTTCTGCAAAGCTTCGCCCATCCCAATATTCACACTAATCTTCTGCACGCGAGGAGCCTGCATCACATTCTGATAGCCAAATTCCTTCATCAGAACGGGCACAATTTCCTCGTTGTAACGCACTTTCAGACGGGGCTGTGGCCCCGAAGTACCATTTTCGCTCACTGCATTTCTCCTTGCCCGCAAATATCGACGTGTCCGATATCAGGTCAGGCAGTAAATAGAACCAGTACCGTTAACTATTGTCCGGGCTGGGCAGGGGATCGCCGCTCTTGCGGTCGAAACGCACCCGATCCTCGCCTTCGATGCGATACCCTGCACGGGTCGGCTCACCGCCTGTGCCCACCAGCGCGACATTGCTGATGTGAATGGGTGCTTCCCTCTCAATACGTCCCGTCTGGGTGCGCACACGGCCCGTGGGCTTCTGGTGTTTGATGGCCAGATTGGCCCCAGCCACAATCACGTAGACCCGGTTGGCGTCGTAAGTGCCATCTTTTTTCTTCTTGCGGATCACAGAATGGACAGCGCCCCGTCGTCCCTTATCGTTGCCGGCGATCACTTCGACCTCATCGCCACGAGAAATTTTTACTTTCATATCCCTGTTCCTCTGCTCCTGCCTCGGCCATCGCTCCGGCCACTCTTTTGCGCTATCAAAGCTCTAGAGAACTTCGGGGGCAAGGGAGACAATCTTCATGTAGCCGCCATCGCGCAGTTCACGCGCCACCGGCCCAAAGATACGCGTGCCCCGCGGATTCTTGTTCTCGTCAATAATCACAGCGGCATTCTCGTCAAAACGAATGTAGCTGCCATCTTTGCGCCGCAATGCCTTTCGGGTCCGCACAATCACGGCCCGCACTACATCACCCTTTTTCACCGAGCCGGTAGGGCTGGCGGATTTGACAGTGGCAACGATAATGTCGCCCACAGAACCGTAACGGCGCAGACTGCCGCCCTTGACTCGAATCGTCAGAATCTCTTTTGCACCAGTGTTGTCGGCTATGCGCAACCGACTCTCTTGCTGAATCATCTCTCTACCCTTGCCTTCTTGCGCGTCTCGCTATCTTGGTCTGCCCACTTGCTACAGCCCAACAGTTAGATGATGACGACCCGTTCCAGGATTGTTTCCACGTAGAATGTCTTGTCTTTGCTGATGGGACG
>JACQGT010000317.1 GCA_016199425.1 Chloroflexota bacterium | reverse complement strand
TTACGCTTCTCTCGTCCGTCCGCTCTGGGGCGGAATACCATTCCGCCCTACAATTTATGCTTCTCGCGTCCGTCCGCTCTGGGGCGGAATACCATTCCGCCCTACAATTTATGCTTCTCGCGTCTGTTCCACAAAGGTTTCCAGGCCGATGTTGGAGCCGCATAGAATCAGCCCCACCCGTTTGCCCCGCAACTTTTCGCGCAGGGGGCCGAGCAGGGCGGCGGTGCTGGCCGCGCAGGCCGGTTCGCAGGCCAATTTCATACTGTGAAAGAGCAGGCGCATACAGGACTTCAGTTCGTCGTCGCTGACCAGCACAATCTCTTCCAGAAAGTGGCGGCAGAGGGCGAAACTGTAGGCTTCGGCCCGGGGCGCGCCCAGGCTGTCGGCAATCGTGCGCACCCGGTCGATGGCCTGGGGCGCGCCCGCGGCAAAGCTGCGGCTCATCGAGTCGGCTCCTGCCGGCTCCACCCCGTAGATGGCGCAACCCGGCTGCATCTGCCTGACCGCGGCGGCAATACCCGCGGCCAGCCCGCCCCCGCCGATGGGGATGATCAGCGCGTCCAGAGGCGGCGCGTCTGCGCAGAATTCCAGGCCCACCGTCGCCTGGCCGACGATTGTGGCCCGGCTCTCGAAGGGGTGGATGAATGTGCGTCCCTCCTCGGCTTCGATGCGGCGCACTTCGGCAAAGGCCGCATGTACGTCATCCACCAGCATCACCTCTGCGCCATAGCTGCGCGCCTTTGTCACACGAAAAGGGGGCGCGCTCCTGGGCATGACCACTTTGGCGCTGCTGCCAAAAATCTGCGCGGCGTAGGCCACGGCGATGGCGTGGTTGCCCGCGCTCACCGCGGTGACGCCCCGCTGCCGGGCCGCTGTGTCCAGTGCCAGCAGATTGTTGACCGCGCCTCTGGGTTTGAATGTGCCGGTTTTCTGGAAGAGTTCCAGTTTCAGGTAGAGTTCGGTCTCTGAGCCGACCAGCGCTTCGATCTCCGGCGCGGTCCAGCGCCAGACGGGCGTGCGCACAATGTAGGGGTCGATGCGCTGCCGGGTCTCGCGGATTTCGTCGAGGGTGGGAATGTCGAGGGCTGTGGTCACGGATAGTCTCTGGGTGGTTGGATACACATTGCCGGGCTTCGGCCCTACTCGTCGTCAAACTCTATCGTATCCCTTGGTGAGTCGATCAGATACTCATCGTCGTCTTCAAAGAAGTTGGGGTCCGCCAGGGGCAGTATGTAATGGAAACCGCCCGGCCCGACGGCTTTCGTCAACCTGGCCAGAATCCGATCGACGTCGTCATAGGGACCCGCAAAGAAAAAGGGTTTCCCGTCCTCTCCGCCCAGAGGGATTTTTACTGTACACCGGTCCGGTTCAGCATTGCCCAGCACAAGCATTGCCTGACCCGTGTCGCGGTTGGGTTGAAAGCCGAATTGCCGGGCATAGGCGATTGCATCGCGGACGATTTTGGCGGCCAGGTTAAGATCGCCTGAAATTAAGCGCTGGTGTTCTCCCAGTTTACGCACAAATGTCTGATACTCTGATTCACTCAGGATTTTGCCAAAGGCATTCTTCACCCCCAGGCAGCCTCGGTCGACCAGGAAGTTACCTGTCGCGATGTAGCCGTTGGGAGCCTTGCGGGCAACAATGACCGTTGTCAATATTTGGGTATTCGCCCAATGTTCGTTGAGCAGAACCTGGTGTAAGGGCCAATCTCCTGCCTTGCGTAGAGAAGGCGCCACCAAGCGACTGACAACCCGGGCCAACTCCTGTCGCTTGGATTTTCGTTTGGCTGCCTTCTGCTGTAATTTTTGCTGCCGTTTTCGTGGGTCTTGCGCCATTGATGATTATTCCTTTCTCTGCGTCTTTGCGTCTCTGCGGGAGATTTCTTGTGTCCAGCGTATGAAGAACTGTTCACTGATAACTGATTACTCTGCGTCTTTGCGTTTCAACGGGAGATTTCTTGTGTCTCTGCCGCCCTATGCAATGAGCGTTCCTTTTGTGCTGGGCACGCCCTGGCGACGGGGATCGATCTGTGTGGCTGCGTCCAATGCCCGGCCCAGAGCTTTGAAAAGCGCCTCGGCCTTGTGGTGGTCGTTGTGCCCGTACAGTATTTTGGCGTGGAGATTCAGCCGCCCGTGGATGGCCAGCGTCTCGAAGAGGTGGAAGATCAGGTCGCTCCCCAACTGGCCCAGGCGGGGGGTGACAAAGGCCGCGTCGAAAACGCAGTAGGGTCGCCCGCCCAGGTCAATGGCAACCAGCCCCAGCGCCTCGTCCATCGGGACGTAACTGTGGGCCGTGCGCACAATCCCGCGCCGGTCGCCCAGGGCCTGGTCCAGGGCCTTGCCCAGGCAAATGCAGACATCCTCCGCTGTGTGATGTTCGTCGATATGCAGATCGCCGCTGGCGCGCACGGTCAGGTCAAAGAGGCCGTGGCCGGCGAAGAGCGTAAGCATGTGATCCAGAAAACCGATGCCGGTCTGGATGTCGGCCTTGCCCGCGCCGTCAACGGTCAGGGATAGGCTGATTTGGGTTTCGCCGGTGCGGCGTTCGATCTGTGCGCTACGTTCTGGGTACATTTCTTACCAGCCATTTCAAGAATGAATTGAAATAGATTTCATCTGTTCATTTTCCCACCCCTTCCCTTTTCTGGCAAACAAAGGCAAAGAGATTGTGACGGTTCTGGCGCAAACGGGCATTTGCGCAGAGAGTGTGCTATACTGCCGTCCGTAGCTGGTGTGTTGTGACCGGCGGTATCATTGCCTGGGAAGAGGCGGGGTACGCGGTTGAGCGGTAGATAATCCACATTCTCCATCTCCTATGAGGGGAGCTATGCAACCCAGAGAACGCTTTATCGCTGCGTTGGAGCGCCGCCCGCTCAGCGGGCGCGTACCCCATTTCGAACTGGTCTTCTTTCTCACAATGGAGGCTTTTGGCAAAGTCCATCCCAGCCACCGCAACTACAGCCAGTGGATGCAGATGGAGGAGAAGGAGCGGACTCTGCACCGGGATGAGATGGCAGACATCTTCATCCGCACGGCAGAGTGTTTCGAGCAGAGTGCCATCTTTATGCACCCCAATCCGAACACAGTCGAGGAAGACATCCATCTCATCGACCGCATCCGGGAGCGGACGGGGGATTGTTACTTTCTCATGCGCCACGGCGACGCCACCTTCAGCATTCCCGATGGCACGCAGATGACGGAATTTGTCTACCGGCTCTACGACGAGCCGGAGAAGGTGAAGGCCGAGGCGCAACAGCGGGTCGATCTGGCCTTAGAGCGGGCGGCGGTTTTGGCTCGCCACGGCGGGCTGGATGGCTTCGCTCTCTGCGCCGACTACTGCTTCAATTCCGGCCCCTTTCTCAGCCCGTCCCAGTTTTCCGAGTTCATCACACCCTATCTGGTCCAACTGGTCGCCGGCTACCGGGCGCTGGGTTTTTACGTGATCAAACATACGGATGGCAATATCATGCCCATCCTCGACCAATTGTTGGAGGCCAACCCCCACGCCCTCCATTCCCTCGATCCCCAGGGCGGCGTCGATATGGCCGAAGTCAAACGCATCTGCGGTGACCGGGTCTGTCTGATCGGCAATGTCAATTGTGGCCTGCTGGACACGGGCACAGACGACCAAGTGATCGAATCCGTCCGCTACGCGCTGACCCACGGTATGCCCGGCGGCGGCTATATTTTCTCCACAAGCAACTGTATCTACACCGGTATGCGTCTGGCCCGCTACGAACTGATGCTGGACGTCTGGCGGCGTGAAGGTAACTATCCCCAACCCACCCACACCACTGAGGGAAAGCTATGACTACTGAGGAAATTTTGGATCGTATCTATGACGGCGTATTGCGTGGTGACACCCGGGCTGTGATAGCCGGTGTCCAGGCTGGTTTGGATGCTGGCCTCAATCCTCAACAACTTCTGGACGACGCAATGGTGGAAGCGATGGCGGAGATCGGCCATCGCTTCGAGAACAATGAATGCTTCGTTCCGGAGATGCTGATCGCGGCCAGGGCCATGAAAGAGGGGGTGGCTCTACTCACGCCCCATCTGATCGAGGCAGGCGTCAAACCGCTGGGTAAAGTTATCATCGGCACCGTGCGCGGCGACGTCCACGACATCGGCAAGAATCTCGTGCGTATTATGATGGAAAGCTCCGGCTGGGAAG
>JACQGT010000323.1 GCA_016199425.1 Chloroflexota bacterium | reverse complement strand
CTCCAGCAGCCTTTCATCCACCCGCTCGCCCAGCAGATAGCGCCGCTCCCCGTCCACGCCCGCGCCGGTGATGATATAGCGCCCGACTTCGCTGCCCAAATAGTAGACGAAAAGCTGGTCGGTCATTTCGCGCCAGCGCTGGGCCTGGGGCAGATCGCTCCGTTGCAGCCCGGTCCAGTCGGCGGGAATCTCGAAGGCGATGGCCGGCGCGTCCACATCGAAGCGGGCGGCGGTGGGGCCGTCGTTTACCCGCACGATCTCCAGTCGCTCAGCCAGGTTGACGACAGCCGCACCCCCTGCTCCGGAGAGCCGTTCCTGCACGCGCCGGCTGCCCACCAGCCAAGTCAGGCTGAGACGGGAGGCCGCCACCCGATTGAGTTCGTTGCGAAAGGTGTAGAGGTCCGGGTGGGTCTCGAAGGCCAGCGCGCCCAGACGGGTGAAGTTGAGGCTGGCGTTGGGAAACTGGAGCGGGTCCGCGGTCCAGTTGATGATCTCGATGCCCTGGCCCAGAGCGTCTTCGGCCTGAACTTTCTTGAGCAGAAAGGCGATGTGGCGTCCTCGATAGGCGGGCAGGACGGCCATCGTCTGCGATTCCAGCCGCACCCGCTGGCGCAGCCGCTCCTGCCAGAGTCGGGGCAATTCCGCGCCGCCGAATTTGGTCATGCCAAAGAGAAAACCCACGCTCTGGCCGTCGGCCCGGGCCACCAGAGAAGTAGCCAACGCAAACTCCCTGCTGTGCATATCCACCGGGTATAGTATCTCCGGCGGGTTGTTCCAGACCACCTGCTGGATGGCGCGCACGTCTGCGGCTTCGGCGGCGTCCGGGCGGCCAAAGTCCAGATCGCCGATGATCTGATGGCTGGCCGCGTAGCTCTTTGGCGTGAGCGGATCGTAAAAAATGACCCGACTGTACGGGGTGAGCAGAGCGGCTGTCTGGCGGGTCAATTCGTCGGGATCGACCCACGGCGCGGCGGACAGCCGATGATAGCGCAGGGTGTAGACAGGTGCGTCCCCTTCCAGCCCGCGGGGAAAGAGAAAGCCGTAGCCGCAGGTCTGGTCGTCGCTCTGCACAGTCAGTCCGCAGCCGCCGATTTTGGGCAGGACGGCGTAGAGGTAGTAGGCAGGCATCAGCGTCGGGTTGGCCGCACCGCCCAGCCGGGTGCGGCTCTCGTCCACAAAGGCGGTCCAATCGCCGGTCTCGATTTGGTGGATAGTCAGGGTGAGCAAAGCAGTTGCGCCGCCAGTCGGATGGGTGTAAAATAGTATCAGGACATTTTGATCGAAGGGAGGATGAAATGGAAAGCAATACTCTTCAGCAGAATACAGAGATGATTGGGGAGTCTGCGGCTCTCTACACAATACAGCAAAATAGTATACCAACCGTAGACTCGATTCTCAAGTTGGTCTCCCAGTTGGCGGCGACGGATAAGCTACAGTTGATGGAATCGCTCGTGGCGCTGATTCGTGCTGAACTTGCCCCACCGCCAGAGCCAGTCTCCCTGTATGGGTTGTGGAAAGGTGTTTCCATCAGCGAAGAAGACATTGCCGAAGCCCGCCAGGAGATGTGGGGAAACTTCCCCAGAGATGACATTTAATGTCCGATTACAGATATGAAGGGAGGATGTGATGGAACAGAGCACAACCCAAGTGGAGACGTTGCCAGTCCGGGAAGCTGCCGCAGCGTACGCTTCTGCATCGACTGAACAGCCAAGTCTTGAGTTTGTGCTGACAATGGCCTCTCGACTGGCGCTCACAGAACAATTGCAGGTGATTCAATTCCTTGCAGAGCGATTATCCGCAGCGACGCGGACAGCGGCAAAGCCGCAAGGCCACAAAAAGAAAAGTCGCTCCCTGCGGGGGCTGTGGGCCGATTTGGGACCCGGACTCAGCGCAGAAGATATCGACGCGTCCCGACGTGAAATGCTCGCCAACTTTCCGCGGGACGATTTCTGATGATTCACGCCGTCGCTGACACGCACGCAGTCATCTGGTATCTGTTTGATCAACCCCGTCTATCAGCGCGTGCATCATCCATTTTCTCCGAAGCAGTGGAGACCGGTGATCAAATTGCCGTGTCGTCGATTACCTTCGTCGAGATCGTTTATCTCGTTGAAAAAGGACGCATCCCTGCGACCACACTCGAACGACTGGACAATGAATTGCAGGAACCCGATGCAGTCCTGGTCGAAGTTTTTGTAGACTTGCAGATTTCCAAGACGATGGCAGCAGTGAGCAGGGATGCTGTCCCCGACATGCCCGACCGCATTATCGCGGCCACAGCTTTGCATTTGGGCGTTCCCCTCATCAGCCGCGACCACCGCATTCAACTCTCAGCAGTCGAAACGGTCTGGTAGCCGCCCTTCTCCTCCCACTCTTCTCGGGTCATCCCGTACCAATGGACATCCACAAATGCGCCGCCGGTGTAGAGCATCCGGCGGAAAGTGCCCTCGCGCACAAAGCCGAGTTTTTCGTGCAGGACGATGGAAGGGGGGTTGTCGCCATGCACGTTGACCGTCACCTTCTGGTAGCGCAGTTCGTGGAAATAGTAGCGCAGTACCAGTTGGATGGCCGCTGAGGCGTAGCCCCGATTCCGGTGTTCGCTGGCAATGTTGACGCCGTAGCTGAAGGTGCCGTTGCGGGGTTCGCAGTGGTGGGTGTTGATGGAGCCTACGGCCACCCCCGTCGAGTTTTCGATGACCCAATGGAAACGGTCTTCCTCCAGCAAGTGCTGGGCCTGCTTCTCTGTCCAGGCGCGCACGGATTCCAGAGAGGCTGGCGGCCAGACAAAATCCAAATGGCGAGCCATTTCGCTGTCCTGATTCCAGCCCCAGAAGGTGGGCGCGTCTTCGGCTTCCACACCCCGCAGACGAATCTGCTCATTCTGCCAATAGTTCATCGGGTGGCTCCGAAGTCTTTGCCCCAGTGTTCGGGCCGCCGCTCAATGCCGCCCGCGCCGATCTCCTCGCCCACATAGTCGCCGTAGCAGGCGTGGGTCTCGTGGAAGATGGCTTTGCGCCGGTTCAGATAGTCGTTGATGGCCGCGAACAGTTCGTCCAGGCGGGAGAGGGGACGGCCATTGCGCAGATCGATCAGCCATTTGCCCTTCAATTCCAGTTGCGTACGGTGAATCGCCCGGTTTACCCGGGTTTTGGGCATGAGAAAGAGATCGACGACGGTGAAAAAGAGGTAGCGCTGGTGGGGTGTGTCACGCACGAGCAGCCCGGCATTGGGTGCGTGCAGCAAAATTTTGCGGCAGGCCAGGTCGTCCAAAATGAAGAAATGGGCTTCGGGAATGGCCGTCTTCCAATTGTCCAGGCTGTAGGGCTGGCGTTTTTCCTTCGCATCAAAGGCGAAATAGCGCTTGGCGGAGCGATCCCCAAAACCAAAATCCAGTTGGGTGAACGAGCCGGAGCGGTCGTCGTATTCCACCCGGCGCTGCTGAAAGAGTGTGCGGATTTCCTGTTCCAGGGAGGGGGTGGGCATCGTTTATCTGTCTCGGTTGTGGGGCGGCACGCGATCAGTTATCAGTGAACAGTTATCAGTTTCTCATGCACTGTCGAGCGCCACAGAGAATGAAAAGCAGGACGCAGCGCCCAGAGGGCACCCGACAGATTTTCGCAGATTGAATCCGTGCAAATCCTGACAATCCGTGT
>JACQGT010000332.1 GCA_016199425.1 Chloroflexota bacterium | reverse complement strand
GAACAAACGTCTCCCACACCCACGCCGAGTCCGGCTCTTTGTCCGTGTAGCTGATGTAGACGTCGTAGGCGAACTCCGCGTCCGTCGTTGCCGGCGCGGGCGCGAGTTGCTTCTTCTGCCCGCCTTTGTAGAAGGCGACGGGGAAGTTCTCCTCCAGATTGGATTTGAAGCGGGGGTGCTGGTTGGGGTGTTGCGCCGTCACCTTCGGCTGCACGTATTCGTAGAGGCGAAAGACGCGCACGAACTCGTCCTCCCCGGCCACGCCCCCCGCCAGACCGGCCAGGAGATGCTTTGTAAAGAGGCTGTTCTGGTCGCCCGCCAGAATGTAGGACTCCTCTTCGGGCCGGGCCGAGGCCAGAATCGCCCGCCCCTGGCCCGCGCCCAGGCGGTCGTACATCTCCTGAGAAAAGCCCTTTGCCAGCCCAGTGGCCGGGGCCAGGGATTTTGTCTCGCCGATACCGCCGGCGTGACAGCAGTCCAGAATCACCAGCGCCTTGCGGGCGGGGATGGCGCGCAGGGCCGCGCTGAATTCGTCGCCGGAGATGGCCGTCGCCGCCAGCTTCGATGGGTCCGCAGGATCGTAGCGGGCGTCCACCGGCGCGATATACTCGCCCCGGTATTCGCCCTCTGCAATGCGCCCGCCGTGGCCGGAGAGATAGAGGGTGACAATCGAATCCCCGTCGGTCGTCTCCGCCAACTTTGCCAGGGATTCCCGCAACGCCGCGCCGGTCGCCTTCTCGTCCTGTAGCAGCGCCACATTCTGCCGGGGATAGGCGCAGGTCTCCGGGTCGATGAGCGTCTTGTAGACATCCATCGAATCCTTCAACACACTGGCCGATAGGCTCGTCACGTGCTGATAATTGGCGATGCCCACGACGAGGGCGTGGGCGTTTTCCAAAACAGGCATAGATGGCACTCCTTTTGAGAAGAAGGACACGGATTTGCACGGATTTGCACGGATTCGCACGGATTGTAAGATAAAGTGTGGATTCGGGCAGCCGGGCTACTCAAGGAAAATCAGGAAAATTTTTGGACACAGATTCTCGAGTCCACTGCAAAAAGGAGTATTTCGGTGTGCTTCTTGGCTTTTTGCAGTGGAGTCATTCTCCGGATTAAATCGGCGCAAATCTGCGTTCATCTGCGAAATCCGCGTCCAAAATGTCTCTTCCCAATCCCCAAATCCGTGCAAATCCTTCCATCCGTGTCATCCGTGTCCTTCACTTACGGAAAAATCTCCCGGTTGATCGCGCCGATCACGCCGTTGGGGTTGTCCCGCCAGACGCTGGGGTTTTCGCTGCGGGTGAGCCAACTGAGAATGGCCCGCTGCTCCTGGGCCGAGAGTGTGCCGATGCTGCCCTGGATCATCCGCACCACCAGTTGGCGGAAGGGCGACAGCCCGGCAGGGTTGTCGTTGAGCGGCTCCCCGCTGACCCGGCTCCAATCCCGCCACACGCCGTGGACAATGCCATTGATGCGCTCGCCCGCATCGGCCCGGCCCAGCGCATCCTCAACTGTCCCAGCGCCGACACCCGTCTGGTCGAAGTCGGGCAGATGGGCCAGCAGATGCTCCACCAGCGCATTGGCCAGGTTGGGGAAATCGTTGGGTGTGCTGGCCCCGGCCATCTTCTCCAACAGTTCGTCGTGCAGAGATGTGCTGAGCGGCGGCGTAGACGTCGATGTCGGCGTGGGCGGCGCAGGCGGCGCGCCTCCCGGCGGAATCGTCACCGTCATATGGCCGTCCTCCACCCCGTAGACGATCAGCCGGTGCTGGCCGCTCTGCTGCAGGTTAAACTCCCAGACAGCCACGCCCTGACCTGTGGGCAGAAGCAGCTCCCCAACTGGGTCCAGCGCGTAGACCTGCACATTGGGTGTGTCCAGTTGGACGCGTAACCGCTGGCCCGCGTTGGCCGAGAGCAGATAGCCGGCCGGGTTGCGGTCGCTCAGGGTCAACTCCACCAGCGCGTCGATAGCGCCGGGCGCAAAGTGGATGGTCTGGAAGCTGGCAGGCAGGATCAGCACCGACGCGTCCGGCTCGATGTAGACCGACCCCAGCACCATCTGCGGCCAGATCACCCGGCGGCTGCTCACCGAAATCCGGGGCAGTTTGTTGCATTCATCCACGTAGCAGGCCAGCAGCACAAATGTGCCGTAAGCCGGACCGACGCTGGGGCTGAGCCGCTGGGAAAGACGCTCCCGGCTGGGCTGGTCGCCCGGCGTGAATGTCCAGCGCCCCACTTCGGCCAACGCGTCAGAACTGAAGATATCGGCGGCCAGCGTCTCCACCACCCGGTAGAGCACCACCGCTACTTTGCGCCCACTCCAGAAATCGGCAAAGGTCATCAGCGCGTCGCTGGGCGTGACAAATTTGCTCTGCAGGTTGCCTCTGCGGTCTGTGGCATAGATGCGGGCCGCGCCCGCCACGGTAATCTGCCGGATCTGGCTGTTGCCGCCAGAAGAGAGAACCAACTCGTAGACGCCGCTGGGACTGTTGATGGGGAAGGAATAGCTCCACAGATCGGGCCGGTTGAACCCGGCGTTGGGCAGCGCGATCTCCTGGCCGGCGGGCGTGCGTAGGGTGACGCTGGTGGTGGGCATCAGTTCAAAGCGTTCCGGTGCTTCGATGGTGGGGAGCACAGGCACCAGCGGTGTGGAAAAGATAGGGGCCAGCACCGGTGCCCGGTCGATGGGGACGGGCGTGGGTAGCACCCGGAAGGCTTCCAGCGGCAGCAGCAGGGCCCGGGCAATCGGTGCAGAGGGCGTGGCTGTGGGCTGGAAGAGCGCGGCGGGCGGCAGCAGATGGAAGACGCTGGGGGCGACGAGGGAGCCGATGCCGCTCCAGGGCTGGAAGTCACCCACGCAGCGCTGGACGTAAAGAGTGATGCCACTCAGCCGGTCCGCATCCCCGATGAAGAAAAAGCTGTCGGAGAGCACCCACGCCTCCCCGCCCGGCGCGACGACCGTATCGCCGCAGAGATTGGGCACAGCCAGCGCAAAGGTGGGCGAGGATTCATAGCCAATGAAGGGGTCGATGCCGAAGTCGTCTTCCACACTCTGGGTGCCCACACCGCCGCTTTGGCCTGTAGGCGTCGCGGTTGGCGTCACTGTCGGTGTGCGGTGTTTGGCGTCGGGCGCGGGAAGGGGCGCAGCGTAACCCGCTCTGTCGGATTGCAGCAGAAGCAGCAGCAGACCCACTGTCAGGACAAGTGCGCCCCCAAGCAGCAGGCGCAAAAAGTGATTTCGTCTATTGGGTGATGGCATTGTGACACTCCTCCTGGCGACTTTCGAAGGCCGCATTTTTGACAATCAAGTCACGTACAGCGTCGGGTTGTTCAGTAAAGTGGGTCAAAAAATCGTCGAGAGTCGGTGCGAGAGCGTCCACCTGCTCGTCCTGACAGAGAGCCTGGAGCAGATAGACCATCGAATCCTGGGCCATCAGCAGCGACTGCTCCCGGTTGCGTTCGACGCCGGTAGCAACGGAAGCCCGGTAGAAGCCGATGACAGCGGCCAGCCGTTCACTGCCCGCCTGGGGCGGATCGTCCCAGTTGAAGAAATCGGCGTGCCCCCGCTCCCGGTAGGCGATAATCGCTTTGTTGGCCTGGGAGGGGCGGCGCTCACTTTCATACAGGGCAATGGCCGCGTCGAAATGGCTGCGCGCCGCCTCCCACTCGTCGGCCTGGCGACAGAAGGAGCGGGTGAAGGCGATGCGTCCCAGCCCCAGATGGGCGTTCAGGTCCACGTCGTCCCCCGGCTGTTTCAGAGACGGGAAGGCATCCAACACCTGCTGGTAGAGCGCGGCGGCCTCGTCCAGCCAGCCCCAATCCCAGCCACAGGTGTCGCCCGACTCCACTTGGGCCAGCCGGGCCAACTGGACGTAGCCGGCAGCCTGGCCGTTGACCGCGCGCAGGTAGTCGCCG
>JACQGT010000322.1 GCA_016199425.1 Chloroflexota bacterium | reverse complement strand
GCCTCGGCATCCTTGAAGACTGACAGCTCGCTCAAGGCCTGGCCCTGGCAGACCCGATCACAGAACTCCTGCTCGCCGGCCAAGACCCGCAGCTTCGCCACTTCCAGATTTTCCACGTAGGTCATATCGATGTAATCGATATAGGGAAGCTGGTTGCCCGCTGTGTCCACCGCGTAGTAGTAGGGGTTGCGCTCCAGCTTCATGCGGGTACCCGGTTCATACTCCACCGGCATCCACGCATTCAACACCGGGGCTTCCGGGTTGGCGCGCCAGTCCAGCTTCTCGTCGTGGACTTCGTAGGTGGTATAGTCGGTGCTGTACTTGGGATGGAACTGCTTCAGATATTGGCTGGGCACAAAGAGGCGCTCGCTGCCGGGCAGCATACCATTCGGCCACATGGCCAGCCGATCCAGAAAGAGGGGTGAAGGCGCAGCAAAGTCGAATTTGAGGGTGTAGTCATCAATTTTCGTGACTGTAGCCGTCTTGCCGCCGGAGATCAAGTAATCTGGGGGGACATCCGAGTGATCCGGATTGAGGACCATATCCTCCCACCAGTAGAGGAAATCATCCACAGTGAAGGGATCCCCGTTTGACCAGCGGGTTCCTTCCCGAAAGTAAAGAGTATACTCGGTCTTGTCCGCGTTGAAATCCCAGCCTTTGGCCAGCCCGGGCCGCTTGTCCAGGCCATCTTTCACCCAGTGAACTGGCGAATAGCCATACATCGCCATAGTCAGATGGTTGCCATTGGTAGAAGTGTCATAGCGATGCCAGGTGCCGCCGTATTTACCGATCTCCCCATAGGGTTCGATCACCAGTGGCTCGGCGGGGATGCGCTCCTCCAAAGGCGGCAGAGTGCCCGCCAGTACTTTTTCGTGCAGCATGGGCGCTTCGTGTATTGCTTCTCCTGCCGCGGCAGTCGGCGCTTCCGCGGCTACCGCAGGCTGCTCGGCTGCTGCTGGTGCTTCTGCGGCCGCGGGGGCCTCGGCTGCCGGTGCTTCTTCGGATGCTGGCGCGCCACAGGCGCTGAGAGCCAGCGCCAGCAACACGGCTAATAGGATCATCCACTTACGATTCATCTGTTTCCTCCAATAGCATAGAGCTTGTGTGGGGTTTGTTCTTCATCGAACTTGCCCGTCGCTCGACCAGCCGGCGGGTCTGAACACACGCAATCCTTCCTGTGCTTCCGGTTCAGTGTGATGCTTTTCTCACCTCCCTTTGCTGTGTGTGGGGATTGGGTGATGATAGTCGCTACAATGAGTTTGCGGACCCAACCTTCGTTGTCGTGGTTGGAGCGTGCGAACAAATCAACGATGCCCAAAATACCCAACGAAAACTGGAAAAATGGAACGTGTGCGAAACGGGGGGGAGTGTAGTATAGTTCCGAGGCAAGTATAAACCGCCCTCATTCAATAGTCAAACTCGAAAAAAGTGTCACCCGTAGCCACCTATCCCAGGAGGAGAGCCATGCAGGAAGTCCGTGTCGCGATTGTTGGAATGGGCATTGGAAAAGCCAATGCACTAGCGATCAGCCGCAACCCCCGCGGTCGCGTCGTTGCCCTCTGTGATCTGCTGGAAGATCGCATGACCGAATTCGCCCAGGACCTGCCCGAACCGGTCCAGTTCTTTACCGACTACAAAGAGATGTGCCGTAGCCGCGAAATCGACGCTGTCTTTGTGGGCACGCCCAATCAGTTCCACGTGCCGGTGGCCATGGAGGCGTTGCGTAATGACAAACACGTTCTTGTCACCAAACCCCTCGCCGATGGCGAAGAACTAGCCCACCAACTGGTCGATGTGGCCGAATCCTCCGGTCTGGTGAATATGATGTCCCTCTCTACTCGCTTCAGCGTGGGTGTGCAACATCTGGGCCAGATGAGCCAGCGGGGCGAATTTGGCGAACTCTACTACGCCCGGGCGCGCAGCATCCGCCGCCAGGGGATTCCGGCCTGGAGTTTGGGCTTTATCCACAAGGGGGGCGGTGCCTTCCGGGATATGGGCGTGCATGTACTGGACTCGGCCTGGTGGCTGCTGGGGATGCCCGAACCGGTGAGCGTGACCGGCGTGGCTGGGGCCAAGTTCGGACCGTCGGGCAAGGGCTATTTTGGGCGGGGCACGCCGCCTACACCGGACTATTACAACCAGTTCGCTGCGGATGATTACGGCGGCGGCTTCATCCGCTTTGCCAACGGCGTGGGTCTGCAAGTGGAGAGCTTCTGGGCCAGCCACCAGCCCGGCGACGTGAACATCGAGCTTTTTGGCACAGAGGCCGGGGCCAAACTGCGCCCCCTCACCGTCTACCGTATGAATGGGGAATTGGAGGAGAATGCCTCTATCCATATTCCTGAAAGTACCAACGAATTGGCCTGGGACAACGTGGCGGGCCACTTCATCGACAGCATTCTGGACGGCACACCCTGCGCCGCACCCCTGCGCCACGGCTGGCTGGTGCAGCGGATGATGGAGGGGTTGTTGAAGAGCGCGCAGACGGGGCAGGAGGTAAGACTATAGCGTATTTCGTATTCCGTAAGCAGTGGCGTTGGAGGGACAGTCAGAAAATCTGGATAGCGAAAGGTGAAACGTGAGAAAGGCCGTGTGATCTCACGTTTCACGTTTCATTCAATACCGACCAATTTTTCATCTACCCCACTAATAGCACTGCTTACGGAATACGGAATACGCAATACGTCTCCCCCTACTCCCTCTCAATCAGCGTCATCGCCGCGCGCATCCAGCCCAGGGCAAAGGCCATCCCTGCGTGCCAGGGCGCGGCGCATTCCAGCAGAGGCGTGTGGTCGGGGATCAG
>JACQGT010000321.1 GCA_016199425.1 Chloroflexota bacterium | reverse complement strand
GTGGGCAGCCCCTGGATGTTGCTGGGGAAGAGATTTTTGGCCGTGACCGGTATGCCCATTTTGAAGAGGGCGCGCACCAGAACGCCGTTGCTGGTCTGGCTGCCGGAGCCGTTGGCCGTTGCCACATTGATGGCGAAATCGTTGACATTCTCAAGCACTTCTACCGGACGGACCGGCGCTTCCTGCACTGCAATCGTCATGGGGGTTCTCCTTGCTGAGGCGAAAAGTACGAGAACAAACAGGTGTTGGAATTTCTATTGAACGACTCCGGCGGACACAGGCAAATCCGCCGGCTGTAGCAATGGTTCAGTCTCCAGTGACGCGCCCCGGCTGCTCAGAAGCTCCATGTGGGCAATGTGCAGTTGGCGGGCTTCGTCAAACGTACCGGCGGCGATGGCTTCGGCGATCTGCTCGTGATAGCGCCAGACCGCGGTCAGATAGCGGTAGTCGGCGTAGGTGTTCAGTTCCACCGCTTCGTAGGCATCCCAATAGGCTTCCAGCAGACCGGTGACAAAAAGATTGTCCAACCGCTGGAAGATCGTCATGTGAAAAGCCCGGTGCTCGGCGTGGGGAATCTGGATGCGCTCCTGTTGCAGTTTGGCCCAGGCTTGCCCCACCAGCCACCGCAGCCGCGTATGGTCCTCGCCGGTCAGTTGGCTCACCGCCTCGTCCCAGAAGGCAATTTCCAGATGACTGCGCAGCGCGCTGTAGCCATCGAACAGTGGGCGGTTCAGGCTCAGACCAACCATCAGGCTCTGGCGCACCGCGGGCAGAAAGTCGTACCCGGTGTAATGGATACCCCGGCGCGGGCTGGCCTCGATCAGACCCAGCACCCGCGCCACTTCCAACTGCTCGCGCAACTTGCCGACGCTGATACCGATTTCGTTGCTGATTTCGTTGAGGGAGGGTAGGCGACTACCGGGCATGCAGCCCTGGGCGAGGAGGTAGCGGAGAAAGTCGGATTCGATCTGGAACAAGGACATGGGGTTTGCGCCGTTGCTGGAACCTATAATCTGGCAACCCGACTCCGCGAGCGACCAGAGATGAACGATTTGATTGATCCAATCAATCAAATCCTTGATTGATTATAAAAAAACGGATGGAAAAAGTCAATAATACGCCCGTCTCTTTCGATTCCATTTGCGCCCGGCGCGCCCTTTGTGCTACAGTTCCGATCAATCAGTATACAGTCCCGTCAGCGCCACTGCCCAATGACCCAATCACCCAATCCCACCCCCGGCCACCTGGCTGGATTCAAAGAGTACCTGACCGCACACGACAGCCACTCGGTCTTCGATGACGCACTGGCCTCGGGCGCGCTGTGGAACTTCCATGCCCATCCGGGCCGGGTCGTCACCGCCCGGCTGACCGGCGTGGAGGCTTACGACGTGATGCTGACGCCAGCGGACGGCGAACCGGAGAGCCTGCGCAAGCACGACATCCACTTTCTCTATCCCGCCGAGCAGACCGCGGCGGTGGCGAAGCTGGTCAAGCCCGACCCCGCGGTGGCGGGCCTGGGGCTGGACCCCACCGTCTTCCACCGGGAGCGCCAGTTTGTCAAGAACAAAACCCTCTACTCCCTGATGCAGGAGCGCACGGTCATCTTTATCACCCTGCGCGACGGTGCGCTCATCCGCGGGCTGATCACCGATTTCAGCCGCTACGACATCCACGTGAGCATGAAAGGGGGCGTGGCCGTCACCCTTCTGCGCCACAGCCTGCACGACATCCGGGACAAAGAGGGGCGCTGCTATCTCAAGTCCGTGCAGGAGCGGCGCAAGGATTGGAAGAAGAGTTCAGTCTTCGTCACAGCCACAGAATGAAACCTGCGCCGCTGATTCAACAGCCTGAACCACAAAGACACAAAGACACAAAGACACAAAGACACGAAGGGGATTTATCACTTTCTTCTTTGTGTCTTTGTGGTTTTGTCTCTTCTTGTCTGTTGCCGTGTCGGCCCAGGATGTGCCGCCGCCGGTCAATGGCGGGTGGCCCGCGGGTCTGCAATACGTCGTGCGTTCCGGCGACACCCTCCTGTCTGTCTCCCTGGAAATGGGGCTGGACCTGGAGCAGATGGGCTGCCTGGTTTCCCCCTCCTTTGGGTGGGATCAGCCTCTGGTCGTCGGCAACACCCTGACCGTGCCCGATGCCCCTTTCGTCTGTTACACAGTCCAATCTGGCGACACTCTTACTGGCATTGCAACCGCATACGGCGTCACCGTAAGCGATATTGTGGCCGATCCCTGGAACCGGCGCGGGGGTGAAATCATTCGCCATCTGCGCATTCCCCTCATCCCCTCCACAGAGCCGGCTCCGCCCAACAGCCTGCCCATCTGGACCGGCGGCGAATCCGCAGTCACCCCGTCTGCTGCCGAGCAGATGCCCCTGCCCGCCAACTGGCCCTACGGCAGCGGCCACTTCGCCTGGCCCGTCTACGGTTGGCTTACCCAGACATTCCACACAGGCCACAGCGCTATTGACGTGGGCGCGTGGGCGGGCACGCCTGTCACTGCCGCGGACCGCGGGGTGGTCGTTCGCGCCGGCTGGAGCGACGGCGGCTACGGCAACTTTGTCGTCATCGACCACAAGATCGACTACCTCACCCTCTACGGGCATCTGAGCGAAATTTTTGTCAGCGAAGGCCAGGTGGTGGCCCAGGGCCAACTCATCGGTCGCGTCGGCTCCACCGGCAACAGCACCGGCCCCCATCTCCACTTTGAGATTCGGGATTTTGGGCGGCGCGTGGATCCGCTGGGACTGTTGGGTAGGTGAGGGGATGGAGGCAAAGCGGCGGGTATCTTCTCCATATTTGGGGAACTTGGGGCTAGACTACAACGGGTTTGGACAACAACGGTTTGTTGTGGGACAACCGATTGTCTGGCGACGAATCCGTTCTTGTCTTTATCCGCTGTAGTGTTTTCTTCTTGCCCGCCAACCTGCTATAATCTTTGAGTTACATCTGACTGATCAAACGTAGCACACCCAAAGGCGCAACCATTTGTTCCGACGATTATTTGGCAAGCAAGAGGAGAAGAGCCAGGACGAACTTCTGCTGGAGCAGAGCCTGCAAAAGACCCGGGGCGGTATTCTGGGGCGCATCGGCACAATCTTCCAGGCCAACGAAATCACCGACGAGCTGTGGGATGAGTTGGAAGAGACACTGATTATGGCCGATGTGGGTATGGAGACCACCAGCGAACTGGTGGAGAAGGCCCGTGTCCGTGTGGAAAAGGAAGGCATCAAAGCCACAAATGACGCCTATCTCATCCTCAAACAGGAGATGGTAAATCTGCTTAAGGCCGACGAACCTTTGCAGATCGAGCAGCCCCGCATTTTGACGGTTGTGCTGGTGGTGGGAGTGAACGGATCGGGCAAGACGACGACGATTGGCAAGCTGGCCCACCGCTACCGGCTGCGGGGCAAGAAGGTCGTCCTGGCCGCGGGGGACACTTTCCGGGCCGCGGCCATCGAACAGTTGCAGGTGTGGGGCAAACGGGCGGGCGTGGAAGTGATCGCCCAGGCCCCCGGCTCCGATCCCGCAGCCGTCCTTTTCGACGCCATGCGCGCCAGCCAGGAGAGCCGCAAAGCCGAGATACTTATCGCCGACACTGCGGGCCGCCTGCAGAACAAATTCAATCTGATGCAGGAGTTGGAGAAGATGCGCCGGGTGGCGGCCAAACAGGTCCACCGCGCCCCCCACGAGACGCTCCTGGTGCTGGACGCCTCCACCGGGCAGAATGCCATTCTGCAGGCCAAAGGCTTCAAAGAGACGGCAGGCGTCACCGGCCTCGTGCTGACCAAATTGGACGGCACGTCCAAAGGCGGCGCTGTCCTCAGTATCAAAAAAGTGCTGGGTGTGCCTGTGCGCTTTGTTGGGACTGGCGAGAAGATCGAAGACCTGGCCGAGTTTGACCCGGTGGCGTTTGTCGAAGGATTGGTTGGGGAATAGCGGGAAAAGAGGATGATGAGATGATGGGATAATGCACGTCTGCCATCATCCCATCATCAAAACCCAACCAGCTCAGTTTCGTAATTTGAGAACCGTTATACTACAAGCATACCCGAGGTTATCCGTGAGCGAACTGAATAACCGTCTAAACCAAATCCTAGAGCGCGTGGATGTGATCCGGGGGCGTCTTTGACCTGCCGGGCAAAGCAGAAGCTGTAGCCACGCTGGAAAAAGAGAGTGTGACGCCTGACTTTTGGGATGATCCCCAGGTGGCCCAGCGCAAAATGCAGGAGCTGAGCGGCCTGCAAACCCAAGTGAACGCCTGGGACGATCTGCGCCGCCGGGCTGCCGACGCGCTGGAACTCCACGCAATGGCCGAGGAGGAACCGGACCTGCTCACCGAATTGGAGAGCGAAGCCGATGCTCTGGCCGCCGAACTGGAGCAGCGAGAGTTCGACCTGGTCCTGGGCGGCAAGTATGACCGGGGCGCGGCCATCATCAGCATCCACGCCGGCGCGGGCGGGACGGAAGCCCAGGACTGGGCCGAGATGCTCCTGCGCATGTATCTGCGTTGGGCGGAGAAGAAGGGCTACAAAACTGAGATCACCGACCTGAGCGAAGGCGAAGAGGCAGGCATCAAAAGCGCCACAATCGAAGTCTACGGTGCATACGCCTACGGCTATCTGCGCGCCGAAAAGGGCACCCACCGGCTGGTGCGCATCAGCCCTTTCGACTCTGGTGCGCGCCGCCACACCAGCTTCGCCAAACTGGAAGTCATGCCCATCATCGACGAGGATGTGGAGATCGAAATCAACCCCAACGACATTCGCATCGACATTTTCCTGAGCAGCGGCGCGGGGGGGCAGAATGTGCAGAAGAACGCTACCGCCGTGCGTCTCTTCCACGAGCCGTCGGGTATCGTCGTCACCTGCCAGAACGAACGCAGCCAAACCCAGAACCGGGAACTGGCCATTAAAATCCTGCGGGGTAAGCTCTACGAAATCGAGCAGGAGAAGATCGCCGAGGAACGAGCGCGGTTGAAGGGGCAGAACGTCCACGCCGACTTTGGCACACAGATTCGTTCGTATGTGCTCCATCCTTACCAGATGGTAAAGGACCTGCGCACGGACGCCGAGACCGGCAACCCAACCGCTGTGCTGGACGGGGATTTGGATCTATTCATCCAGGCCTGGCTCAAACAGCAGGTGGGGGAAGAGTAGCAGGTTGCAAGTGGCAGGTAGTAGGGGTCTATTTCAAGTTGGGGGCACAATTGCTC
>JACQGT010000314.1 GCA_016199425.1 Chloroflexota bacterium | reverse complement strand
GGTCTCGGCCTGGTCGTCGGCGGTGTGGGCCACGGCTACTGTCGGCGCAACCGACGCTGAACCCGCCAGGGATGCGGCCACATCTGCGAAAAAGCCATAGCGCAGGCGGCGCAGCCCTGCTTCCAGATTGTTGTCGGCTGCATCGATCTCGGCCTGGGCGAGCAGCCGGGTGTGGAAGGGCAGATCCCAATTAGCTGCCAACTCCCGGACAAACGCGCCATCCTCGGCAGAATCGGGGCGCACGTTGTGGTCCAGGTGGGCCACGTGCAGAGCCAAATTCCAGAGCGGGGCAAAGCGCAGGAGCAGATGCAGCAGGCAAACGCTGTCCGCACCGCCGCTGACCCCGACGAGAACGATCCGAGCTTCATCACCCGGCGTGGACGGGAAAAGCTGATGGCGCTCCTGGGCTTGAAGCAGCGCGCAGCAGAGTGGTTCGGTTGAGTCCGGCACAAACATGGGCAATGGAACGGGCATAAGCGGGATAACGTTTGGGAGCGGAATAGGCTCCATCTCAGTCTGCGGGTACGACGCACTCGCCACACGTTATTTGCAGGTAGATCTGCTCCTGGCGAGTGCGTCGTATCCTGAACAATCACGGAAAGTATACCATAGAGGGGACTCTGTGGCTTTGTTGCGTCTCTCCTCTCTGTGGTATACTGCACTGTAATTTAGTGTGGACAGGGGGCCATTCCCCCTGTTCGGTTGGCTCGCCGACAAATGAGAGTTGGCGACAAACTGTGTGGTGGGCCGGGCGCTCATTCGTCTTTGTGAAACGCGAAAACGAATGTGTCGGCCCATTCTTGATTATTCGTACTGATTCAGTGGAGCGCCGTTCGCACAGCCTGTGGAACGGTTGCCGGGTAGTCTATCGGCTCCACGGAGAGGAGAAACGGGGGGTGGCAAACCCGTTAGATTGGCTTTTAGGTCTCTTTTCATTAGATATCGGCATTGACTTGGGGACTGCCAATACACTTGTGCATGTCAAAGGTCGGGGGATCGTCATCGACGAGCCTTCTGTGGTTGCTATTGATAAATCGTCCCGGCGACGTATCGCGATCAAAGCCATTGGCAAGGAAGCCAAGGAGATGGTGGGACGCACGCCCGCCCACATCGTAGCTATCCGCCCGTTGCAGGACGGCGTGATTTCCGATTTTGAAGTGACCGAACGGATGATCCACCACTTCATTGGCAAAGTGCATGGGAATCGTGCCTTTGGCACAGCCCGCCCCCGTGTCGTCATCGGTATTCCATCGGGTGTGACCGAAGTGGAGAAGCGGGCTGTGCGCGACGCGGCTATCAGCGCCGGCGCACGGGAAGCCGGTCTGGTGGAGGAGCCGATGGCCGCGGCCATCGGTGCGGGGCTGCCCGTGACCGAATCCATCGGTTCGATGATTGTGGACATCGGCGGTGGGACAACCGAAGTGGCGGTCATCTCCCTGGGCGGTATCGTCGTCTCCCGCTCGATTCGTGTAGCGGGCGACGAGATGAACGAAGATATCATCAACTACTCTCGGCAAAAATATAATCTGCTCATCGGTGAGCGCCAGGCCGAGCGAGCCAAAATGGAAGTCGGGTCGGCCTATCCGTTGGAGCAGGAACGCACGATGATTTTGCGTGGGCGCAATCTGATCACCGGTCTGCCTGAAGCCATCGAAGTCAGTTCGGTGGAGATTCGCGAAGCGCTCTCCAGCTCGGTGGATGTGATTGTGGACGCGGTGAAGGATACCCTGGACGAGACGCCGCCGGAGTTGGTGGCAGACCTGATGGAACACGGCATTGTACTGGCCGGGGGCGGCGCGCTTTTGCAGGGGCTGGCCCAGCGACTGCAAGACGAGACGCGTATGCACGTCTACGTGGCCGACAATCCGCTTACGTCGGTGGTGTTGGGCACGGGGATGATTCTTGAAAAACCCGAATACTACCGGGAGACCCTCTCTTCCATGCAGCGCAAGAGTACGATCCGCTAACGGAAGTAATCAGTGAACAGTTATCAGTTTCCCATGCACCGTCCTGTGCCACAGAGAATGAAAAGCAGAACGCAGATTACGCAGAAAACGCAGATTTTCGCAGAGAAAATCCGTGCAAATCCTGACAATCCGTGTAAATCCGTGTCCTTTTTTCAGGGCAGTGAGCAGTACCCGGTTTCACTGATAACTGATAACTCCTCACTGCTCACCGATTACTGTTCACTATTCACTGACCATGCGTGACAATTCACGAAGGTTTGGCGCTCCTGCCGATCTGGGCATTCGATTGATCATTCTTGTCCTCGTAGCGGTTCTGCTTATGGCTTTACAGCAGACAGGCCGCCTGGGGACGCTTGAGGGCGCGGTCGCTGCGGTGATGTCGCCCGGCCAACTGGGACTCTCCAGTCTGACCGATCGGGTTGCTCAGACTGTAAGCACACTGCGCAATTTTCGCAATCTACAAGAACGCACCGCCGAGTTGGAGAGTATCAACCGCAGCCTTTTGGCCGAAACCTTGCGGCTGCAGGAGATCGAGCGCGAGAATCAGCGGCTGCGCGAGCTGCTCTCCTTTAGCGAAACCCGCCCAGGCATCGAGTTGCGCGGCGGCCAGATTATCGCCCGTGTGATTGGCCGGGACAGCAACAACTTCCTCAACTTTGTGATGGTGGATTTGGGCAGCCGTCACGGCATCGAAGTCGGGATGCCGGTGATGAATAACCAGGGGCTGGTGGGCCGGGTTAGCGAAGTCACCAATATCTCCTCCAAAGTTCTTCTCATCAGCGATCCTCTCAGTACAGTCAACGCCATTTTGCAGAGTAGCCGCCTGACGGGTGTTGTGGTTGGCGTCGCTGGCGGCGACCCGGTGATGGGGTTTATTCCCCAGGGCACGCTGGTGGGTGTGGGCGAAGTGGTGCTCTCCTCCGGGATGGGCGGCAACTTCCCCAAAGGCATTCCCATTGGCCAGGTAAGAGAAGTGCGCCAGCGGGATTTTGAGGTCTTCCAGGAGGCAGTTGTTGTGCCGATCGTTGATTTTGGCCGTCTGGAATCCGTTCTGATTGTCACCAATTTTGAGCCTCTGGAATTTGTGCCTGCGCTTGACAGCCCCGCCGCCGGCACTTCCCCATGAATCGCGCATCGCTCTACTTTTTGATGATACCCATTTTGGGTATTGTCGCCATCCTGCACTCTGTATTCATTCCCCGTCTGGCCCTCGCCCACGTACGCCCGGATGTGATGGGGTAGGTGGT
>JACQGT010000028.1 GCA_016199425.1 Chloroflexota bacterium | reverse complement strand
GCAGCAGCCCCAGGCCAAAGAGCGCGGCATAGCTCCACCCGGCCACCACAAGACCGCCGCCGTAACTGACCGCCGCAAAACTCAGACTCATCCCCATCGAGATTGCGCCGTAGGCCAGGGAACGCCAGCGCTGGGCGATCATCTCCATCTGGTAGACCTGCAACGTCGGCATCCACATCGCGGCCAGGGCCAGAGTGCCGAAGCGACCCAGACCCGCACCCAGCCAATGGGGAAAGAGAATCAGCGGCGTCAGACTGATGGCGCTGCCCAGAGTGACCACCAGCAGCGTCCAGCCGTTGCCCCGCTGCCGGGCCAGCCGGGGCAGCACCATCGGCGCAAAGATGGCGGCAAATTGGCCCACACCGGTAATCAGACCGATTGTCGCTGGCGACAGGGCCAGTTCCGAGTCCATATAGGCGTTGCAGAAGGACTGGCAAGCGGCGCTGGCTGCCTGGCTCAGGCTGACAAAGACGATCAGCAGACCCACCGGCAATACAGGGAAGGAGTCTGTGGGCAGAATCTCCACGTCGCCCCGCACCTGCCCCTGGTCAGCGATACGCAGCAGTGGAATAATTGCCACAGCCGCTATGACCGGCCCGATCCAGAGACCCAGACGGTAGGGGGCCGGGGTGTCAAGCCCCTGGCCCGTCACCAGCACCAGCAGGCCGGGCAGCAATCCGCCGACAATCGTTCCCACAAATGTGCCCAGACTGCGCAGCGTGCTGCTCAGGGCATAGGCGCTGTTGCGATTTTCCGGCGACGTGGCCGCCATCAGGGCAGGCACAAAATTGATGCTGAAGAGCGCAAAGCCCCCCGCCTGGACAATCTGGCTTGCAATCGGCCAGCCATCCTGGGCCCAGGCGGGCATGGCCTCGGAGAGGGGCAACATCGCCATCCCGATTGTCGTAGCCAGCGCGCCCAGGGCCATAGACCTGCCCACGCCCCAGCGTTCCCCCAGCCAGCCGCTGGGCAGACTCATCGCCATATAGCCCAACGCGCCCGACGCGCCGAACAGCCCCACATACTCCGGCCCGTAGCCCAGACGCAGAATGTAGAGAATTTTGAGCAGGGCTGTGACGCCGAAGAAGCTGATGGCAAGGATGCCTGTGGCCAGGAGAAGCAGATTCACGTCCCGCCTGAAACGGGGGAAGGAGGAAAAGGAAGAGATTCGGAGTTGCATTGGACACCTGCCCGAAGTAAAGCGGTTTAGAACGTCAGAATACTGAGATATCTTACACCATAAAATCGAAAGTGCAAAGCAGAAATAAGCCGTTGCCCGGTTTGTCTCTCTGAAACGCCTGTGATAAAGTGCCGCCAATACGCACTCTCCACCGCGTTGCCGGAGACCTCCAATGGCTGCCGACTCTGGGGTCTATCGACTGCTGGCTGTGGCTGCCCTGGCCGGGGCCACCCTCCTATTGGAAAGTACACTGCTGCGGCTGCTGGCTGTGGCCCAATTCTACCACTTCGCCTTTCTGGTGGTCAGTCTGGCGCTGCTTGGCTTTGGCGCAAGCGGCACACTCCTCACCGTCTCCCGCCGCTTGCAGGAGATGGCGTTGGATTCGTTGCTGGCCTGGGCCGGCGCCGGCTTTGGGATGTGTACGGCTCTGGCCTATCTGGCCGTGAACTGGCTGCCTTTCGACAGCTACAGCATCGCCTGGGAAGAGATCCAAATCCTCTATTTTGTGCTCTTCTATCTGGCCCTGGCCCTGCCTTTTTTGTGCAGCGGCATCGGCATCGGCGCGGCTCTTGCCGCCAGCCGCCAGCGCAGCCATCAGGTCTATGCGGCCAATCTGATCGGTTCGGCCGCGGGCGCGCTGCTGGCCCTTCTCTTTCTACGGCTGGCCGGCGTGCCTGGAGCAATGCTGGCCGCCGGATGGTTGGGGCTGCTCCCGGCCCTGGGTTTCCGGCTGCGCCGGGCAGCGGCGATGCTCCTCAGCGGAGGTCTGGTCGTCTTCGCGCTCCTGACGAGCTGGAATGTGGGGGGGAATGGGCCGCTACTGCTGTCGATCTCGCCCTACAAAGGCTATGCCTACGCCCGCCTCTATCCGACGGCGCAGCCGATCTTCGGTCGCTGGAACGCCATCTCCCGGGTGGACGTGCTGGCTGACGCGGGCACCCGGCTGCTGCCCGGACTGAGCTACACTTTCCCCGGCAATCCTCCACCCCAGCACGCGCTGGCGGTGGACGCGGGCGGCACGCAGCCCATCTCCCTCGTCGGGCCAGAGGAGTTTACCGCCGCCGCCTTTCTGCCCGAAGCGGTCGCCTTCGCCCTGCGTCCGGCGGCCCGGGTGCTGCTGTTGGAGCCGGGTGGGGGATTGGGTGTGCTACAGGCGCTGGCCGGCGATGCGGCGCAGGTGACAGCGGTGGTGAGCAATCCCCTGACCCGGCTGGCCGTGGAACACAGCGCGGGTCGTTACGACATCTACGCCCACCCCAGAGTGGAGGTTGCGCTGGAAAGCCCCCGGGTCTTCACCCGCCGTCGCGCCGAGAAGTACGATATCGTCTTTCTCCCTCTCACGGATGCCTACCGCCCGGTGACCAGCGGCGCCTACAGTCTGGCGGAAAGCTACGATCTCACCGTTGAGGCTTTTGTGGACGCGCTGGCGCGGCTGGGGCCGGACGGTCTGCTGGTGACGACCCGCTGGTTGCAGACCCCGCCCAGCGAGAGTCTGCGTCTGGCTGCCACCCTCATCCAGGCGCTGGAGGAGACAGGTGTGGCCGAACCGGCCGAGGCGCTGGCCCTCTACCGCGGCGTGCAGACGATTACCGCGCTGGTCCAGCCCGATGGCTGGCAGGCTGAGGAGTTGGCCCGGTTGCGCGCCTTTACCCAAGAACGGCGCTTCGATCTGGTCTGGCTTCCCGATCTGCAAGCTGCCGAGACCAATCGCTACAATCGTCTGCCCGAGCCGGTCTACTTCAACGACGTCCGCGAACTGCTGGCGACCGCCAATCGAGAGAGCTACTACGCGGCCTATCCCTTCGCCATCCGGCCAGCCACGGATGACCGGCCCTTTTTCTTTCACTTCTTCACCTGGGCGCAGACACCCCAGATTCTGGCCTCGCTGGGACGCACCTGGCAACCCTTCGGCGGCAGTGGTTACTTTGTGCTGCTGGCTTTTCTCGCCCTTGCCCTTCTCCTGAGCGGCGGCCTGATTCTGCTGCCGCTCCTCCTGGCACGGGGCGTCCATCCGCAAGGAGCTGGCCCCCGGGGGCGCGTGCTCCTCTACTTTGCCCTGTTGGGGCTGGCCTTTCTCTTTGTGGAGATTCCCCTGATCCAGCGCTGGATCCTCCTGCTCGGCCACCCGGCCTATGCCTTTACGGCCGTTGTGGTGACGCTCCTCCTCTTTTCGGGGATCGGCAGTCTGCTGGCCAGAGAGAGGTGGCTGCCAGGGAAAGTAGCCCTGGCCCTGCTGGCGGTGATGGCTCTGCTGACGCCCTTTGCCCAGGAGCGCTTGATCGGGGCGAGCCTCGGCCTGCCCTTTGGGCTGCGGCTGCTGTTGGCCGGGCTGGGGCTGGCACCCCTCGGTTTTCTGATGGGCTTGCCATTTCCTTTGGGCCTGGCGTGGCTGGAGGCGGGTGAGCCGGCGCTGGTGCCCTGGGCCTGGGCCATCAACGGCTGCGCGTCAGTGATTGCGTCGGTGCTGGCTGCGATTGTGGGGCTGGGCAGCGGCTTCTCGGCGGTGCTGCTTCTGGGCGCGGCGGCCTATGCAGCCGCGTGGGGCGTCTATGCGACCCGGGCCAGGGGAGAGAGAAACCCGGCGTCGCCCGCAAGCTGACGGCGCTTTCGTTATTGGGCCCGGGTGAAGGGCACAAAAGAGACGCCGCCCAGATTGGTGGCGATCACTTCACCGTCTGCCCCTTTTTCATAGCGCCAGAGAGTTTGATAGCTGCCCGGCGGACCGATGGGGATCACCAGACGGCCCCCCGCCGCCAATTGGCCGATGAGCGGTTGGGGCAGATGATCCGGGGCGGCGGTTACGATAATGGCATCGTAAGGCGCGTGGGTTTCCCAGCCGAAGTAGCCGTCGGCTTGCAGGGTATGCACGTCGGCATAACCAAGCGCAGCCAGCGTCTCGGCCCCGCGCTGCGCCAGTTCCGGGATGATCTCCACAGTGTAGACGTCCACACCCATCTCGGCCAGAACCGCAGCCTGGTAGCCGCTGCCCGTACCGATCTCCAGCACTGCATCGCCCGGCTGCACGCCGAGCTCCTGGCTCATCAGAGCCACAATGTAGGGCTGAGAGATGGTCTGCCCATAGCCGATGGGCAGCGGGTGGTCGGCATAGGCCCGGGCAATGTGCTCCTCTGGCACAAATCGGTGGCGGGGTACTGCGCGCAGAGCGGCCAGCACCCGGCCACCGGTTATACCCCGCTGCTCGATCTGCTCCCGCACCATCGCCTCCCGGGCCGCGGCGTAGGGATCGGCGGTGGGAGTGACCCCGACGGGCGGCGCGCCGGTCGGGGTTGCCGCAGGAGTAGCCTCCCGGCAGCCGGCAAGCGCCAGGAATAACAACAGAAGTAGAAGTGCGCGTCTGGAGGTCAACATTACTGCGTTCCTTTCAGCCCAGCTCCCCATTCCCGTCCGCGCGCCGCGGGGATGAAAAGCGGGACGCAGATTGCTCAGGACAAAGTATACCAGAAGGGAAAGGAACGCTCCAGACCAGTCGATGACCCGAATCGGGCGTGTGTGCCTCTTTGCGAGCGTTCGATCTTCTCGCGTTTCTGTGGCACAATGGCGGGGAGCGGCGCTGACCGCTCCCATCTGTTTCCACCGCCAGCCAGGAGCCGTCCCTATGCCCCTCTCCCCCCGCTTTTTTGGCGTGACAACCCTCAGCCCCTTTTTTCAGGTGGAAGGCGTCGGGCCTGTGCTGGATCGCTTGCAGGCTGTGGGCGTCAATGCCGTGGCCGTCAACACCTCCGTCGCCGCGCCGGGGCGGGAAGGGGAGGGCAGCTACCAGCCCCCCTCCGACGGCGGCACCAGCCCCCGTCTCTTTGACCGCCCTTTGTGGGGCAAGTGTGGGCTTTGGCTGCGCAGCGCGCCGGGCCACCGCGCCCGCAGTGAATTTTTCGCGGGCAGCCCCTACCAGCCCCGACCCGCCAACGATCTGAGCGCCAGCGCCGGGCCAATTATTGGCGAATTTATCGCGGCGGCCAAAGGCCGGAGGATGCGGGTTTACGTCCAGACCAGCGCAGCCACGCCGCCCGGTCTGGCCGACGAGGACCGCCCTCGCCTGCCCGACGGCTGCCTGCCCGCCTACCGCATGGCCGACACGGGCAGCCTGGCCTCCCCGGCTGTGCGCGCCTGGAACCGGGCCTGGTGTCGCGATATCTTCGCCCAATACCCGGAGATCGACGGCATCCGCCCGGACTGGCCGGAGTATCCCTGCTACACCCTCAACGAAGCCTTTAGCGACTGCGGCCCCCACGTGGAAAATTGGGCCAACGCCCACGGCTTCGATTTTGCTGCCATCCGCCGGGAGGTGCTGGCCTTCTGGCGCTATCTGCACGGCAGCTTGCGCAACGACGACCTGGCCGATTTTGTCGAGGCCGACGGCGGACGATTCGCCCTGGCAAGCCTGCTCACCCGCTTCCCTGGCGTAGCGGAATTCTTTCGGCTGAAGGCGGCGCTTTCGTCCGATCTCCTGGCCGACTGGCGAGCCGCCATTACAGAGGCGGCGGGGCCGGAGAAGGATCTGTCAGCCAACGCTTTTATGACCCCCTACAGCTTTGTCACTGGGCTGGACTTCGCCCGCGTCGGCGACAATTGCGGTTCGGTTTCGGCCAAACTCTACACAATGCACTGGTGTCAGATGGTGGAGTTTTGGGGGCGGGAGCTGCTGGACGCCAATCCGGGGCTGGACGAGGGGCTGCTGGTGGCCGCGCTGGTGCATCTGATGGACCTGGCCGAGCCGGGCGGGGGTGGGCGCACCCTGGCCGACTACCACTACCCGGAGCCGGACGAGGCCCATCCCATCCCCACGGAGACGCAAGCGCGCAAGCTGCGCCAGATGGTGCGGGCGGTGGGCGGTCGCGCCCAGGTCTACGCGCTGGTACACGGCTACGGACCGCTGGATGACTTCAGCCGCCGCTTTGCCCTGGCCGCGCAGAGTCCGGTGGACGGGGTGTGGGTCAACCGTTACGGCTATTTGAGCGATGAGAAGTTGGTCGCAGTGGGGGAGGAGTGGAAGGAACGTGACTGACCAGGCAGCAGCCATCGGACTCGGAATATGAATCTGCGCGCCAGGACTCTGGGCAGCTTTGGAATCACATTGCTCCTCATCGTCGTCGTCTGGATTTGGGCGATCTTCAATCTGGATCGGTTGGGGAGTGCAAGCGACGCCATCCTGCGGGAGAACTATCGGAGTATTCTGGCGGCGGAGAATATGATGGGTGCCCTGGAACGTCAGGACAGCGCCATTCTTTTGCTGATGCTTGGCTATGGGGAAGAAGGTCTGGAACAGTTTCAGCGCAATGAAATTGAGTTTTTGCAATGGCTGGCTCGGGCCAGGGACAATATCACCATTGAAGGGGAGGCAGAGATCGTCGGCGCAATCGAGGAAGATTACCAGAGATTTCTGGTCAATTTTTTCCGTCTGCGTGATCTGGCGATTACCGATTCAACACAAGCGCCCGGCTATTATCACGAGAGCGTGCTGCCCCAGTTTCAGTTGGTGCGTGACAGTAGCATTGCCCTGCGCGAACTCAACCGGCAAACAATGGTGGCTGCATCGCAGCGTAGCAATCAACTCGCACAACGGGCAGTCTGGTCTACGGTGGTGGTTGGGGCGGCAGCGACCCTTCTCGGCCTGGCTTTGAGTCTCTGGCTTTCGTGGTATCTGGTAAGCCCCCTGCGCGCAATGGCGAGCGCGGCCGATCGCATCGCGGATGGCGACTATGACGTGAAATTGGATGTCCATTCCAAAGATGAGATCGGTCAACTGGCAACCAAACTCCAGACGATGAGTTACAAACTCAAGACCTTTCACCGTATGAATGTGGGACAGGTGATCGAAGAGAAACGGCGCAGCGACGCCATCATTCGTAGCATCCGCGACGGCATCGTCGTCGTCAACATCGATCTGGAAATTGTCGCCATCAATCCCGAAGCGATCCGGATTCTCCACGTAACGGCACAAGAGGTTATTGGTCAACATCTTTACGACACCGTCAAGGATCAGCAGTTGTGCGAATATGTGCGTAAAGCAGCCAAACGGGGAGGCATACCCCAGCTCGACGAGAAAGATGCCCTCTTCACCGTGACTCAGGGAGAATCCACCGCCTACTACCGTTATGCCATTACGCCGGTCAAGACCGAGGGCGGTTCGCTGTTGGGCGTCGTTCTCTTGCTGCAAGACATTACGAAACTCAAAGAGCTGGACCGGCTCAAAAGCGATTTTGTAGCGACCGCCTCCCACGAGCTACGCACCCCGCTTACCAGTATGGCTATGAGCATCGATCTGCTGCTGGAAAGCGCTACGCCCAAGCTGACCGAACGCGAGCAGACGCTCTTGCAGGCAGCATCCGAAGACGTCAGCCGCTTGCGGGCTTTGGTCAACGATCTGCTCGATCTCTCGAAGATTGAATCAGGACGTATGGAGATGGAGTTCGATGTAGTCACCGCCGACTTTTTGATCAACAAAGCTCTGACACTGTTTCGGGAACAAGCTCAACAGCAGGAAATTGAACTGAGTTCAGATGTGGTGGACACACTCCCGCCGGTACAGGCCGACCCTAACAAAATCGTTTGGGTGTTGACCAATCTGATTGCCAATGCACTGCGTTATACGAATCCCGGCGGTCATATCCGCGTGCGCGCCGCGGCCGTGGGCGATTATATCCACTTTGCCGTAGAGGACGACGGTGTGGGGATCTCTCTTGCGCACCAATCCAAAATTTTCGACAAATTCGTGCAAGTGAACGATAATCGCTCGGTTGGGGGCAGTGGGTTAGGGCTTGCCATCTGCCGCGAAATGGTCAAAGCACACAACGGCACAATCTGGGTAGACTCGCAACCGGATGTCGGCAGCACCTTTACGTTTACACTGCCGATAGCGGGAGGGGTGAAACGTGAAACGTGAGGCTACCGGTCGTGAATCAGGGGGAAAGATGATGGAAAGAGAGTATCGCATTCTGGTTGTGGACGATGAGAAGAATATCCGGCTGACGCTGGGACAGACCCTCCAGATGGTCGGCTATCAGGTACAGGCGGCGGTCAATGGTGAGGATGCTCTGAAGCAGTTGGCGACAGAACATTTTGACCTGATGCTGCTCGATCTGCGTATGCCGGGCATGGATGGAATCGATGTTTTGCGCCAGGCGATGGAGCGACGACCTGAGATGCGTATCGTGATCGTCACTGCCCACGGCAGCATAGACACGGCTGTCGAGGCGATGAAGATAGGAGCAGTCGATTTTATCCAGAAGCCTTTTTCGCCCCAGGAAATCCGTACTTTGGTGGCAAAGATTCTGGATCCGGAGCGACAGCAGGCCGACTATGAGATGTATCTGGCGCTGGCGCGACGCAATGTGGGTGAGCAGCACTATGCGGCGGCCAGAGAGCAGGCGCGCAGGGCCATCGCCGGAGACTCAGCCCGTCCCGAGGCGTTCAATCTGTTGGGAGTACTCCACGACACCGAAGGGGATCACCACACCGCGCTGGTCAACTATCGCATCGCTCTGGACCTGGACCCGACTTATGAACCGGCGCGCAGGAATATGACCCAGAGTGGCCCTTTACCCCGCAGCCACAGCAAGCTAGATATCGGCGACACATACGGAGATGCAAGATGAGTAGTTCCCTGTACATCGTCATCGCTGGCTGCGGGCGGTTAGGCTCTCTGTTGGCCAATGAGCTAAGTCGCCAGGGACACAGCGTTGTGGTGGTGGATCGCAATGAGGCGAAGTTTGCCGGTTTGAGTGCAGAATTCGGCGGCTTCACTGTTGTTGGCGATGCGGTCGAATCCGACGTACTCCGGCAGGCGAAAACAGGGCAAGCCGACTGCTTTCTTGCCACAACCAATTACGACAACGTCAATCTCATGTTGGCGCAAGTCGCAAAGACCGTCTTTCGCGTGCCGCTGGTCATCGCCCGGGTCTTTGATCCTTCGCGTGAATCGGTCTACCAGCAATTAGGCGTCGCAACCATCAGCCCGACGAGGTTGTCAGCCCTGGCATTTCAAGCCGCAATCCAACAGGGAAGCGCAGGCCAGGCATGAGATATATCCTGATGGGTGGGGGCAAAACCGCATACTTCCTGGCCCGGGACTTTATCAGCAAAGGTCACAACGTCACACTCATTATCCGCAATGGCGACGAAGCGGCTGCGCTCTCTCGTCAAATACGTGCGACTGTTCTGCATGGCGACGGCAGCGATCCTGTGCTGCTAGAAGACGCCGGGGCGCGCCGGGCAGATGTGTTTCTGGCGCTCACCCCGCACGACGAAGATAACCTCGTAGCATGCCAACTGGCCCAAAGTATGTTTGGCCTTCCTCGCACAATTGCTGTGGTCAACGACCCGGAAAACGAAGCGATCTTCCAGCAGTTGGGCATCACCGTTGCGGTCTCGGCGACGCGCATCATCACCACCCTGATTGAGGAACAGACCACCTTTGGTGCCATTACAAATCTCTTTCCCGTGGCGGAAGGACGCATCGTCGTTACGGAAGTGCGTCTGGATGCCGATGCGCCTGCGCTGGAGAAAACCCTGCAGTCGTTAAAGCTCCCTGAAGGCGCGCTTGTAGCTGGAATCCTGCGTGGAGAAACGGTAATCGTTCCCCGCGGCAGCACGCAATTGCAGCAGTCTGATCGCCTGATCCTTGTGACGCAACCGGGCAACTACGGTGAAGCTCTACGTATACTCATGGGCGAGGACGCTTGATGCCCACCACCCATCGGTATATCAGCCACCTGCGTACACGCTATCGTATTGTCCTGGCCTTCACCGGGCTGATCTGCGCCATCATCGGACTGGTGATGCTGTTGCCCTTGCTGATGCTGATCTTCTTCCCGGTAGAGCGGACGCTGGCGGCAGCCTTCTTGTCGCCAGGATTGTTCTTGGTGGTGATCGGCGTGTTGGTCTGGCGGTGGTTGCTGCCGCCGGATCCCACGCTGACCCATCAGGAGGGTGCTGTGATCGTTGTCCTGTCGTGGGCGATTGCGCTGGTGATGGGCGGTATCCCTCTCCGTTGGGTGCTGGAGCTAACACCACTGCAAGCCTTCTTCGAGTCGGTCAGCGCCTGGACGACCACAGGACTTTCGGTCGTCGATGTGTCAACCGCGCCGAAATCGATCCTCTTTTATCGCAGTACGCTCCAGTTGGCAGGGGGCGCGGGGTTTGCGATCATCGCCTTGAGTGCATTGACAGGCCCTACAGGGCTGGGTATCAGCCTGGCTGAAGGTCGCGAACTATTGGTTCCACACATCCAACGTTCAGCCTCTCTCGTCCTCTCGATCTATGGCGGATATGTGGTCGTGGGCATACCCGCGCTTGCGCTCGCCGGTATGAGCTGGTTCGACGCGGTTAATCACGCCTTTGCCGCGCTCTCGACTGGCGGCTTCTCGACCCATCCTGAATCGATTGGCTATTGGGACAGTGCGCTCATTGAGGGGGTGGTCATCGTATTGATGCTGCTGGGCACTTTGAACTTTGTCACCGCATACGCCCTGCTACGCGGGAAGTTTCGCTCTGTTCTGCGCAATGGCGAGCTCCACTTGATGGCGTGGGTCATCCCGCTCTGCGTTATAGCCATCTTTTTCCTGGTCAGTTGGAGCCTCTATCCAACCCTCGGTAAGGGGGTGCGCGTTGCAATTTTTGAAACGATCACCGCGCTATCCTCGACGGGCTTCAACACCATCGACTATCGCGCCTGGCCTGGCTTTGGCTGGTTGCTGCTGCTGCTACTGATGCTGATCGGCGGCGGCACAGGCTCGACAGCCGGCGCCATCAAGCAGTTCCGCATCTACGTTCTCTATCGGGCGCTACGCTGGGAGATCACCCGTATGTTCCTTCCCAAGCAGGTTGTTACCGAACCAGACGTTTGGATCGGCGAGACACGTCATTTCCTCACAGATGCGCGTGTCCGCCAAATCGGCCTTTTTGTCTTTATCTACCTGATCACATTTTTCGTAGGCAGCGCTGTCATTGCAGCCCACGGTTACTCACTCCAGGAAAGTCTGTTTGAATTTGCCAGCGCCATCGGCACCATTGGTCTCTCGGTGGGTGTAACTGCGCCTGATGCCCCGGCGGGTGTCCTGGGAATCGAAATCGCAGGTATGATCTTAGGTCGTCTGGAATTCTTTACAATCATTATCGGTGTGGGAAAGCTATTCACCGATCTCCGGGACTATTTCAACAAATAGCAATGACAGGAATCCTTATGCCCACGCTCTCTGAACACTACCAACTTGCCCAACAATACCTGCCCGGCGGCGTCTCGGCCACGGCCCGGGCCAACGGGGCCATCGGCCACCCGCTCTACGTGAGCCGGGGTGACGGGCCGTTCGTCTACGATTTGGAGGGGCGGGAGTACGTGGATATGTGCCTCTCCCACGGCGCGTCCCTGCTGGGCCACAACCACCCGGCGATTGTG
>JACQGT010000313.1 GCA_016199425.1 Chloroflexota bacterium | reverse complement strand
TAAAGGCGTCAAAACCGATTGGCTTCTTAAACAACTCAATAAACTCGGTTACACAGCCAAACTCGAACCCCTCACCGTCGTTTGAGGGTTATTTTCAGAACAGGCGACATGCCTGGGGGCACTGATGACGATGAAAAAGCTGGTCGGACTGGTAGTCCGACCTACGATGGCTATTTTCAGAACAGCGGTTGGGAACTTCGCACCTCTCTGCCTCGTCTTTGGTTACAACGGGTTCCTCCGTCTTTTTGTCCTACCCAAAAGAGGGGATCACAATGAAAATCAAAAAGAATCTGCCCATTCTATGGAGCATCTGCCTGCTTCTGCTGGTGGGAATGACCCTCTTTTCCAGCCACGCCCAGGCTGGGACGCCGGTCTACGGCGCGGCCACTGAACCCGCGTGGCGTGCGGTCTATTGGAACAATACAACCCTATCGGGACAGCCGGCTTTCTTCCGGGATGAGACGACCCTCGACTACGACTGGGGCAACGGCTCGCCGGATGCCAGTGTCAACGCTAACGACTTCTCCGCCCGCTGGACGCGCATCGTCGACCTGCCCGCCGGCCGCTATCGCTTTTCCGTTACTGGTGACGACGGCGTGCGGGTCTACGTCAACGACGAGCTTTTCCTCAATGGCTGGTGGGATCACGGCGTGCGCACCTTTACCACCGAGCGGGATATGCCCGCCGGCCAGCACGAAGTGCGGGTGGAGTTCTACGAACGGGGCGGCGCGGCGGTTGTGAAGTTTGCTCTGGACACCATCTCCACTACCCCGCCGGGCAGCCCGACGGCCACACCCACGCCCACAACGCTTCCTGCGCCTGGCGGCAAGCCGCCCATCGCCGCGCCGGAGGAGAGCGCGTGGACCGGCGAATACTTCAACAACGAAAGGCTGGAAGGTACACCGGCCACAGTGCGTTCCGACGCAGTTATCGACTTCGACTGGGGCAATGGTTCGCCCATCCCTGGCGTGATCGGGGAAAACCGATTCTCTGTGCGCTGGAGTCGCAACATGCGCTTTGCGGGAGGTCAGTGGCGTTTCAAGACCAGCACCGATGACGGGGTGCGTCTGTGGGTGGACGGCGAACTGGTGATCGACCAGTGGCGCGCCATGCAAGGGGAGACCCACGAGGCTACAGTGCTGCTCCAGGAAGGCGTCCACGCGCTGAAGATGGAATACTTCGAGCAGGAGGGTGTTGCGCGGGCAAAGTTGATTGTCGAGAGCGCTGAACCTCCCCGGCCCGTGGGCAACCTGATTACCTGTGTGCCGCCCAACCCACCCAACTACGCCTGGATTCGGGTCTACCGCAAGGATGGCGATGGGAAGTGGTATCGGGCGATCCCCAAAGGTATCGGCTCGATTCATGCCAGCGGCTATCTGAAGATCGACGGCCTGCCCGTGGACACCGCCCGCTTCGGCGGCGCGGGAGAACCCTATTGGATCGAGCAGTGGATCGACGGCAAAGTGGTCCGCTCCGTGGGCAATACAGATCAGGGCGACACCGAGTTCCGCATCCGCCCCTTCGCCGACAACCATACGCCCTGGGGGTGTGCAAAATAGCGCCGGGTTGGGGTATGATAAGGACAAAATTTCGTATTGCGTATTGCGTAGGTAGGGGCGGTTACTCTGCTTTCGCTGATTGACTGTAGACGAAACGTGAAACGTGAGAAAGTTCGTCTGATCTCACGTTTCACGTTTCAACCTTTGCTGTGATCAATTCCACTGCTTACGCAATACGCAATACATCCCCTCAGCGACAGGAGAAAACCCATGCGACTGGTGCAGTATTTGACGCCCGAAGGCGTGCGGCGTGTCGGACTGGTTGTGGACGGGAAAAGCCTGCGTGTCGTCGCAAAGGCGGATTCCGTGCGCGAACTGTCCCTGGAAGCCGGGCGCGCTGGTCGTTCCCTGGCCGAACTGGTGAAAGAGCGTCTGGACGATACGCCGGTGGACTACGCGGCCATTGCAGACGAAGGCCGTCTGCTGCCGCCGTTGGACCACCCGGACCCGGCCCACTGCTTCGTCACCGGGACCGGGCTGGACCATCTGGGCAGCGCACAGGCCCGGGACGCCATGCACGCCAAACTGGCTGCGGAAGCCGATAGCCTGACCGACTCTATGAAAATGTTCCAACTGGGGCTGGAAGGGGGCAAACCCGCGCCCGGCCAGGTGGGTGTACAGCCCGAATGGTTCTACAAAGGCGACGGCTCGGTGGTGGCTGGGCCGGGTGGAGAATTGTTGTCACCGCCCTGGGCGCTGGATGGGGGCGAAGAGCCAGAACTGGTGGGTCTCTACGTCATCGGCGACGACGGGCAGGTGTTGCGGGTAGGCTTTGCCCTGGGCAACGAATTCTCCGATCACGTGCTGGAGCGGCAGAACTACCTCTACCTGGCCCACTCCAAATTGCGCGCCTGCTCCTTTGGCCCGGAGTTGCTGGTGGGCACTCCGCCCGCGGCCATCGAAGGCACCTCCCGCATCCTGCGTAACGGCCAGGAACTCTGGACCGCGCCTTTCCTCACCGGCGAGGCCAATATGACTCACACCCTCGCCAACATCGAACACCACCACTTCAAATACCCAATCTTCCGCCGCCCCGGTGACGTGCATTGCCACTACTTCGGCACCGCCACCCTCAGCTTCGCCGCTGGCATCACCACCCAGGATGGCGACATCTTCGAGATCAGCGCGCCGGGCTTTGGTCGCCCCCTGCAGAATCGGCTGGCGGTGAGCAGGGAAGCCGACCGGCTGGTGACGATTCGGACGCTCTGATGGCCTATCGCTATACGTTCACCCCTTCTATCGTCCGTCATTTACAGGCCATCGAGCGGGCGCGGGAACAGGTCCGTCTGACTGTGCTGCCCCTGGCGCTGGCGGAACGTCTGCGTCTGGCGGCCCGCGTCCGCTCCACCCATTACTCCACGCGCATCGAAGGCAACCGGCTGACGCTGGCCGAAGCATCCCTGGCGCTGATCGAGAAGAGGAACTTCCGCGGACGCGAGCGGGATGTGCGCGAGGTGCAGAACTACTTTACTGCGCTGGAGCAGGTGGAAGCCTGGAGCGACGGTGCTGAGCCGATCACCGAAGATCGCATCCGCAAGTTGCACGGATTGTTGTATCGGGGCAAACGGGCCAAGTCGACGGCCTACCGGGACGGCCAGAATGTCATCCGCGACGCCGCCGGGGAAATCGTCTACCTGCCCCCGGTGGCCGCGGACGTGGCGGGATTGATGGGAGAACTGGTGGTCTGGATCGCCCGCCACGAAGCCGAGCTGCCTGTGCCGGTGGTTGCCGGTCTCGCCCACTACCAGTTTGTCACCATTCACTCCTTCTACGACGGCAACGGACGCAGCGCGCGGGCGCTGGCGATCTGGATTCTTTACCGGGGCGGCTACGATCTGGGCCGCTTCTACGCGCTGGAAGAATTTTACGCCCTGGATTTGCCCGGCTATTACGCGGCGCTGGTCACGCACCCCCATCACAACTATTACGAAGGCCGGGCCGAAGCAGACCTCACCCCCTGGCTGGACTATTTTTTGGGCGGTATGGCGGTTATCTTTGGCCGTGTCGCCGAGGAAGTGGCCCGCATTCCTGCCGCGGCAGATGAAGTGAAGGCGAAGTAATGTCCTACGACCGGGAAACACTCGTCGCAGAATTGAGGGAGCGGGGCGTGGCTTATCTCGCGCCCAGCGACGCGCTTTCCGTTGACCCGCCGCCCACTGACGAAGCGCTGTTGCTGGCTCTGCTGGATCAACCCGATTCCAGGCTGCGTATGGGACTTGTCCCTCTTCTCATCCGACATCCTGCGCTGGCCGGGGATGTGGAGCGGCTGGCGGCCCGGCTCGACCCGTCTCTGCGTCTGCAACTGCAAACTTACTATCAGGCCGCTGTCTATTTGCAGCGGCTCTGGCGTTCCCGTCTGGGCTTTTATCTGGACACCAGCAGCCTTCTGCCCGATCTCTACTCTGCCGAGATGGGCCTGCCCCCCGCGCACGAACGCCACGGCAAAGTTGGGCTGTACGAACTGGCCGATGCCTGGCAGACCCGCTCCCCCTATCCTTTTGACCGGTTGGCAGAAATGAACCAGACAATCGAGCACTTCTTTGGACAGCTTACGTTGGAAGGCGTGCGTCCTGAATATGCGTGAGCGGGTAGATCGGCAACGAATCGAGCTTTTTTTGCAACGTCTCGGACAGCGCTTTGCCCGCCCAGGGCGGGTCTATCTGGTCGGTGGCACGACACTTGTTTGGTTCTTTGGGAATACAGGGGGTTGACATAGAATAGGTCTTTCACTAAGCTATTGAGAGAGGAGGGGGAATGACATCTGAACTGAGAATTCCACTGG
>JACQGT010000027.1 GCA_016199425.1 Chloroflexota bacterium | reverse complement strand
GAATAGCCGGTCGGACTGTCAGTCCGACTTACGGTAGAACGGAACAGCCGGTCGGACTGTCAGTCCAACTTACGGTAGAACGGAATAGCCGGTCGGACTGTCAGTCCGACCTACGGTAGAACGGAACAGCCGGTCGGACTGTCAGTCCGACCTACATTAGAACAGTTCTAAACAAAATTTGACAAGCGACTTTCGTTCGTTTATTATTTGCGTATGTCTTAGAATCATTCTAAATTGTGCCGGAAACGTACCCGCCCAATACCTAATACCCAATATCTCATATCCTTATGCTCACCATCCACGACTACCTCAACGCCCTGAAAAACGGCGGTTATCGCATCACAGATCAGCGACGGGCTGTCTGTGACTATCTGGCGCGCACGGAGAGCCACCCGACGCCCTCGGAAGTCTACGCCCAGGTGAGCGGCAGCCACCCGGAGATCAGCCGGGCCACTGTCTACAACACCCTCAACGTACTGCGGGATTTGGGCGCGATTGTGGAGATCAGCGTGGGCGGAGATCACACCCACTATGACACCAACCCGCAACCCCACGTCAATCTGGTCTGTCTGCGCTGCGGGCGGGTCTACGACTACGCGGGGGATGTGCCCCTGGGCGCGCTCTACGAATCCGTTCACGCACAGACCGGCTTCCAGGCCGTCTCGGCCCAGGTGCAGATGATGGGCTTTTGCGCCGAATGCCAGGCGCGCAAACGGGACGAATTCCGCCGCCAGTTACAGGCGTCTACCGCTTCTCTCCGGGAGGAGACAAACTGATGACAACCCAACCGATGAATCCGACTTTGGAACAGCCTGCCGGCGCGGCGCGCCCGGCCCAACGGGGCACAAGCGGCAACAGTCTTGCGCGCTCGCTGCTCACTCACACCTTCTGGCGAGAGAACCCGGAACTGGCCCTGGCCGCCATCACCCTCATCGCCCTGCTCGTCGGCTGGCTGGGTGGCAGCGTGACCGGCGCGCTGCCTGGCTGGGCCGTGACTCTGGCCGCGCTCGTCGCCTTTGGCGCGGGCGGCGTCACCGGCACCCGGGAAGCCATCGCCGATGCGTTGAAGTGGGAATTGAACATCGATTTTCTGATGGTCACCGCGGCCCTGGGCGCGGCTTTCATCGGCGAATGGGAGGAGGGCGCGCTGCTGCTCTTTCTCTTCACCCTCAGCGGCGCGCTGGAAGGCTTCGCCATAGATCGCACCCGCAAAGCCATTGAGGGGCTGGTCGAGTTGCGCCCAGAGACGGCCTGGTTGCGCCGGGGCGACGATCTGATCGAGACGCCGGTGGACGATCTGCAACCGGGGGATGTGGTGATAGTGAAGCCCGGCGAGCGGCTGCCTGTGGACGGCGTTGTGGTGCGGGGAACCAGCACCTGCGACCAAAGCCCCATCACCGGTGAGAGCGTGCCCGTCTACAAAGAGCCGGGCAGCGATGTCTTTTCGGCCACCATCAACGGCAGCGGCGCGCTGGATGTGCGGGTGACGAAGCCCGCCTCGGAAAGTACACTGAGCAAAATCATCCAACTGGTGCAGGAAGCCCAGGAGGACGCCGCGCCCACCCAACGGCTCATCGACCGCTTCAGCCAGCCCTACACCCTGACGGTCATCGGCGCCACACTACTGGCGATGCTGATCCCCTGGCTCTTTGGCAATGAACCCTTCGACGACACCCTCTACCGGGCGATGACGCTGCTGGTGGTGGCCAGCCCCTGCGCGCTGATCATCAGCACCCCGGCCAGCATTCTAAGCGCAATTGCTGCCGCGGCCCGGGGCGGTGTGCTTTTCAAGGGTGGGGCCTATCTGGAAAAAGCCGCCGCGATCGATGTGCTGGCCTTCGACAAAACGGGGACCCTGACCTACGGGCGGCCTGAGCTGACCGATGTGCGCCCGCTGAATGACTACAGCCCGGAGGATGTGGTGCGCATCGCCGCCGGGGCCGAGAGTTTGAGCGAGCATCCCATTGCCCTGGCGATTCTCAACCGGGCGCGCAAACTGGAGTTGGAGATCGACGAACCCCAGGAGTTCCGGGCCATCGCCGGCCACGGCATCCAGGCCATCTACCGGCGGGGCGACCAGCAGGAGATCATTTACATCGGCAACGACAAACTCTTTATGAGCGAGGCGATGGACCTTTCCCCGGCCATTCGGATGATTGGCCGCTCCCTGCAAAAGCAGGGCAAGACGGCTATGCTGGTGGTGCGGCGCAGCACAGTGGGCGATACCCTCGGCGACGACCGGGATTGGGAGGTGGTGGGCTATCTGGCCGTGGCCGACACCCTGCGCGAAAACGCCGCCGAGAGCATTGAGGCGTTGCGCACGGCGGGTGTGTCAAAGATGGCGATGCTGACCGGGGATAATCGCAGCGTGGCCGAAGCCATCGCCAAACAGGTTGGGCTGGCCGATGAGGATGTCTATGCCGAGCTATTGCCGGAGCAGAAGGTAGAGATTGTGCGGCGGCTGGCTCAGGAATACCGGGTGGCGATGGTGGGAGATGGGGTGAACGATGCGCCGGCTCTCGCCACGGCCAGTGTGGGTATCGCGATGGGCGCGGTGGGCACGGATGTGGCCCTGGAAACCGCGGACATTGTGCTGATGTCCGACGATCTGAGCAGACTCCCCTTCGTCATTGGCCTAAGCCGCAAGGCCGAGGGGATCGTGCGCCAGAATCTCATTTTCTCCCTGGGCGTGATGCTGACCCTCATCCTGCTGACGATTGTCGCCCCGCTGATCGTGCCGGGCTTCCGCCTGCCCCTGCCTCTGGGCGTCGTCGGTCACGAAGGCAGCACGCTGATTGTGGTGACAAACGGGCTGCGCATGTTGGCGGTGAGGGATTAGCGAACAGCGACTGGCGACTGGCGAACGGGAAGATCTGTCGCCAGTCGCCTATCGCCAATCGCCGTTCGCCAGTCTGCCGATCACAAACCTCTCCATCGCCACCGCCGCGCCGTCCTGAAAAATGGACGGCGCTATCCATTGGGCGACGGCCTTCACTTTGTCCGTGGCCTGACCCATCGCCACCCCCATCCCCGCGATTCTCAGCATTGGGATGTCGTTCTCGTTGTCGCCCACGGCCAGCACCCGTTGGGGTGGAATCTCCAGCCGCTCCAACAGGTGGAGCAGGCCGGAGCCTTTGTCCACCCCCGCGGCTGTGCCTTCGATGAGCAGGGCATGGGTGCGGGTCATCAGCATTGTGGGGCCGAACTGTTCCTGGAGAATCGGTGTCAGGTCCGGCT
>JACQGT010000311.1 GCA_016199425.1 Chloroflexota bacterium | reverse complement strand
TTTCTCGATACCGCTTCTCTCTCAAGAATACCTCAGACTCTTCTTTTTGGCGATTCGTATTCTACTGATAACTACCCGTAAGATAACCCGGCGGTATCAAAAGGTGAAGGGGTGACAGGGTGAAGTCCACTCACCGAATGGTAGCGGCAGCCTCAAGATTTTGTTCTGCTCGCTACGATAAGTATAGTGTAACCGCTTTTCGGGAAAAGTTCAAATGGGGAGCAAAACCGGTACAGAAACAAGGCAGCCGCGTGCTTTTCTACCGAAGATATTTGGCCGTTCTCGGGGGCGGGGATGGGTGACTCCACCATTCATGCCGTAGCCAGAGTAGCGAAATGACTTTCGTGTCTCGTCCGTCGCTGCTTGATCTCATCGATCAATTCATCTAAAGTTTGATTGGCAAACAATTCGCGCCGTTCTTCCGTATAATTCCCATAGCCGGTCGTATACTGATTGATGAAACGAACTGTGTTGACAACGCCGATCTCCCGAAAAAGCACTCGAATGGCTTCCTGTGTGATCTCGGCAAGTGGTTTGGTGTCTGCAATCATAGATTTAGCTCCTCTATCAATTCTAGCGGTGTCACAAGCAGAGTCTTGAGATCGCGTATGGTTTTCGCTCGCTTCAAAAAACGGTCATCGCAGGTACAGAAATAATCAGCGGCGGCCTCTTCTGCCGATGCAAGATGTAACGCATCTAATGGCTGGATACCGAAGTTGCGAAATGTGTGCGCCCGAAGTTCGACAGTATCGTTCATCGCAACCCGGTATCGGGCTGATCCTAATGCCGATTCTGCGTACTCTCGCCGTGTTCCCAAAGGATTTTTCTCGATTTCAAACTCCAGCGCCTCAGAGGATATCAACTCAACTTCACCTCTTTTGCATAGTTCTAGAACGCTGAGTATCGCTTCGGCTTCCAACCGAATTCGCATTTGCGTCTTATCATCCAAAGGTCGCTGCAAAGCACAGCTATCGAGGTATATCTTCATTGATTCTGTCGCTGTTACATCCATATACACAGTGTCTGCCGGTAGTATAGCAGAGATACCAAACATAAGCCATCTAACTTTTTGATGAGAACGACTCCGCGCTTGACCCTTGCTCGGGTAATGTATACTGGTGTCGTTATTGTTGGCGACCGCGGCTATCGATTCTTTACCCCAGTCTGTGTTTTGCCCCCATCTGTGCTATACTTTCGTTCTGTGTGATCCGTGGACTGAGCGCCTGATGGAGAGATTGTCTATCCGAAAGGCACAAGAGGCCCGCAAGGGTAGTATCGTATCGTGAACGTAGACCAGGCATTTCCGGCGGATAGTCAGCCGGAGCCGGACAGTACAGAACCTCCCCCTGCTCGGATCGAGCGGGGCGCGCCCGCTCTCTTTTTCCTGGAGCGTGCTGGGAGGAGTCTGTGCGGCAACCCATCAATTGAAGAACGAATGCCGAGTGGAGTGGCAGGCCGGGTCTGGCAGCAGACCGGGTCAGACTCGCAACGCGGACGGAAAGGAGTACCTGCGCCATAAGGAAAGGCTGAGGCCGCTCTTGCCCGCCCGTGCGCGGTTGCGTGTCTGTCACACTGCCGATCAGAGATGGTCGGTTTTTTGTTGCCCAGCCACCGCTCCCTGACCCAACCGTCGCTTACCGGGAAGGAGTTAGCCCAATGGTCGATCCCATCGAAGTCCAGGATATTCTCAATCAGGTCGGCAACCTGCTCGACGCCGGCGAAACCGCCGAAGCCATCCGCATCCTGCAGGAGTTACACCCTGCGGACAGCTCCGAGATTCTCTATGAATTGCCCGCGGAATATCAGGCCGTTGTCCTGCGCCAGATGGAGGACGAACAGGCCGCGGATATGCTGGAGGAGATGGACGAAGCGGATATGGCCGAGGTGGTCCAGAACCTCTCCGTGAGTGAGTTGGCCGACATTCTGGACGAGATGGAGCCGGACATGGCCGCCGACCTCCTGGGCGAGTTCACCGATGAGCAGACCGCGGCCCTGCTGGAGGAAATGGAGGAATCCGACGACGTAGCGCCCCTGCTGGCCTACCCGGAGGACACGGCGGGCGGCATTATGAACACGCCCCGCCATATGCTGCGCCGCCAGATGACCGCGGCCCAGGCCATGGCCTTTCTGCGCGAACATTACGCCGACGAGCACGACCTCTACTACCTCTACGTGCTGGACCGTCACCGGCGGCTGGTGGGCATCGTTAGCCTGCGTGCGCTGGTGCTGGCCTTGCCCGATCAAATGCTGGACGAAATTATGGATCGGGATGTGCTGACGGTGAAGCCGGACACAGACCAGGAGGAGGTGGCCCGGCTGCTGGCCCGTTACAATCTGCTCGCCCTGCCGGTGGTGGACGACGAGGATCACCTGCTCGGCCTCGTCTCGGTGGACGATGTGGTGGACGTGCTGGAGGAAGAAGCTACGGAGGACATCTACCGGCTGGCCCAACTGAGCGGCGACGCGGAGATTTTCAGCCCCATCCACCGGGCTGTGCGCAATCGGCTGCCCTGGCTGATCGTCAATCTGGGCACCGCCTTTCTGGCGTCGAGCGTTGTCTCGCTCTTTGAGGGAACCATCGCGCAGGTTGCGATGCTGGCCGCCTTTATGCCGATTGTGGCCGGTCAAGGAGGCAACACGGGCACGCAAACGATGACGATCATCGTTCGCTCCCTGGCTCTGGGCGAGCTTGATTTGCGGGATGTGTGGCGGGCGCTCCTCCACGAAGTTGCTGTGGGTGCGGTCCACGGCCTGTCGATTGGCCTGCTGGTGGGGTTGCTGGCCTGGCTGTGGAAAGGCAATCCGGTATTGGGTTTGGTGATTGGCCTGGCGATGCTGGGCAATCTGTTGGTGGCAGCGTTGGCCGGTGTGCTGATTCCGATGCTGCTGCGCCTGTTGAAAATCGATCCGGCCCTGGCCTCTGCTGTCTTTGTAACAACTGCCACCGACGTGTGCGGCTTTGCCCTCTTTTTGGGGCTGGCGAGCTATTTCCTCGCTTGGCTGGTGTAGGACGGAATGGTATTC
>JACQGT010000310.1 GCA_016199425.1 Chloroflexota bacterium | reverse complement strand
TCCCCGCAGCGCCGGGGGCAGGGCCAGGGGATGGATCGGGTAGTTGGTCTCGCCGGGGATGGCCAGATTCTCCCGGCTGGTGGCCAGAATCTGCAAAGTGGGACATGCCTGCAAGAGCGTCGCCGCCAGATGCGCGGCCATATCCACCAGATGTTCGCAGTTGTCCAGGATGAGCAGGGCCTGGCGGGGATGCAGAAAGTCTGCCAGGGCCGATAGAAGCGGGTGGTCGGTGCTTTCGCGCAGATCGAACGTCGAAGCCACTTCCCTGACCAGCAGTTGGGGGTCGGCAAGCGGGGCCAATTCCACCAGCCAGACGCCGTGGCTGTAGGCATGGGCCATCTCTTCACCCACGCGCAGGGCCAGACGGGTCTTGCCGCAGCCGCCCGCGCCGGTCAGGGTGAGCAGCCGGGTCTGCCTGTCGGCCAGCAGATCACGCAGTTCGGCCACTTCTTCCCGGCGTCCGACGAAGGAGGTGAGTTGAGCGGGCAGATGATTGCGGTTCGCCGGTTGAGCTCCTGGCGCGGGCTGTGACAGAACAGGCCCAGGCGGGTTGTCGGCAGGCAGCGGCTGCGCCTGCTCGCAGAGCGCCAGGAGGCGGGCGATGGTCTCCGGCTCGTTTTGGATGTCCAGCGCAGGCACAAAGAGGGCCAGCAGGCTGGAGCGATCGATGGGTCGCTCGTTGTTTTCGATGCGGCTGATGTGGGATTCGCTGTAGCCGATGGCGATGGAGAGTTCGCGCTGGGAGAGGCGGGCGCGGCGGCGCAGGAACTTCAACAGCTCTCCGCAGGTGGCGCAAGTGTCAAGAGAGGCGGAAAGGGCGGCCATACGACACCTCCTTTTTCGGGCGGTAAGGGAGCGCGGAGGAACACAGATGATCTGAGGTTTCTGCATCAAAGGCATTCTCAGTAGAGCGCAATGCTCCGGGCGCGGTCCATGACCCGCCCGCCGGTCACGGACCGGCAGAGAGCATCTATTGCGATCTACTGATTTTGGCGCAGAGGCAACACCCTACGCGCGGATGACAGTCACAACACGCCCGGCAGGGGTCGTCGCCTGCTCCGTCGTCACCCGTTCGGCAATTTCGGGCAGACCGCTGCGCTGGTCGAAGATCACCAGCCAGCCGGTGGGCAGCCCCAGCCCGTCTAGATAGCTGTCCAACTGACCCAGCCCTTCGACCGCGGGGTCTTTGACCCCATCGCGCCAGACCTTCAATTCCAGTGCCAGACGCACCGGGCCATAGCGCACCAGCAAATCCATACGCCTCGAGCCGATGGCGTACTCCCGTTCGATTGTCCCGTTGCCGTTCATCACCCGATGCAGAAAGGCCATCAACACCAGATGGGGCGCGATTTCGTGATAGGGCGCGCTCTTGAGCAGAGGCTGGCCGTGCTGCCGCCAGAAATCGAGAAAGGCAGCCAGCAGCCTGTCCGGGTCGAGCTGGTTGTCGGCGGTCAGCCAGGTGGGGTGAATTGTCGGCAGGGAGGCTTCGGGGATGATAGTCAGGGTGCGGGGAATGACTTCTTGATAGATGGGGTTAGCGATCCGGACTCCACCGTACTCCCGCGTAATCAACCCCAAATCGGTGACGTATTCCAGGTCATCGAGCGGAATATTGTTCAAGGATGCGCCGGCCAACAGCGGCTCGATGACGTGACGGACGCGGGGTTCGCGCAGTTTATCCGTAAGCTGGTCCAGGTGTGTCTGGCGGCGCAGGATGAGCAGTTCTTTGGCGGCGTCGATGTCCGGGACGTCCACAGGCTGTTGCAGAGCGTTGACCAGCTCCTCCACGGCCACTTTGGCCAGGGCGTTGACTAGCCAGGGCTGTCCCCGGGTCAGATGCCAGACGTGCGCCAGTGCCTCCGGCGTGAAGGGCTGGCCTGTCTCGGCGGTGTGCTGCTGCAAGAGGGCGGCGACTTCGCCTTCGGTAAAGTTGCGCAGGGTGATGGAGCGCACAGCGATGTTGAAGGGACTGGTGGTGCCCTGGTGGGGGCTGCCCCCGGATTTGACTTTGTAGTCCCGCACATCGCGCAGCCCGATCAGGGCAAGAGCGGCGGGAAAGGAACGAGGGCGCCGCGGGTATCCCGCACGTAGCTGGCGCAACACCGAAATCAGGACGTGATTCTGCAGCGCGTCGATCTCATCCAGAAGAACTACCAGCGCGCGTTGGCTGTGCAGCGCCCAAGCGTTGAGGGCAGCGCTGATCTGCTGGCCCTCCTCACTTTTGGGCCAGGGCGGAGGATGCAGCTCTGGCGGCAGGTCGTGGGCGATGGATTGCCGCCAGTCAGCGAGGATAGCGCGTTCAGCCCCGCCCAGGTCGTCGGGCAGTCCAGCCCCCAGTTCCAGGGTCAGCATGGCAGCCGTATACTTCCCCGATGCGGTCAACTCCTGAGCCAATCCCAGCATGGCCGTCGTCTTACCTGTCTGGCGCGGGGCGTGGACCACAAAATAGCTCTGGGTTTCGATCAGGCGCATGACATTTTCTTCCCGCAGCCGGGCCGCGGCGGGCAGCATATAATGATATTCAGGACGGCAGGGACCGGCGGTGTTGAAGAATTTCATAGGAGGATTATAGCAGATTCCGACTTCCAGTCGCCGATAGTGCGCTTTTCTCTATCGAAGGCGATCCCGATCAGCACGACCGGCTTGCCGCTGGCGCGGTAGGGTTGAGCGTAGCCCCGGGCCCGGATCTGATCGAGCGCGATCTGCGCGCTGCTCATTTTGAACTCCAGGATGTAGATTTTATCGGGCAGTTCGAGCACCGCGTCCGTTCGTCCCTGACTGCTCAGCGGCTCGGCCAGAATGGAAAAGCCCAGCAGTTTGAGGACCAGATAGACAATCGAATGGTAGTAGGCTTCTTCGGGCAAAAAGAGGGTGTAGGGGATGCCGGCAAAAATTGCATTGAGGATTGTGATGAAACGCTCAAGCCGCTCTCCTTCCAGCGCTTCCTGCAGATCGGCCAGCAGGAGAGTTCCGATTTGACTCGTGGAAACATTGATAAATTCAGCCAGCAGGTATTGCTGAAAGGCCTGGGAGACTTCGTGATTGGGGTAGCCCAGATCGTAGCGCGTTCCCCGCAGGGAAGGGTGTACCCGTTTGACGGTGAGATAGCCGGTCTGAAAGAGCAGGGAAATGACATTGATGTTGTTGACGTCGGCGCTGTCGAGCAGTGTGTTGTCGGCGCGCAGACGTTCCAGCGCGTAGGCCGGAAGCTGTTTCTGGCGCAGCAGTTTGATCAGAAAAGTGGGCGTGGCCGTGGCGAACCAGTGATTCTCGAAGCTCTGCAATTCAAAAAAGACCAGTGTGGAAAAGGGCACGTAAAGCGTCTGCTTGCCATCCCAGGAAAAGCCGTTGTACCAGAAACGGATGGCCTCCACCATCTCCGCCCGGCTGACGGAAAAGCGTTCGGCCAGGGCGTCGATGCGGTCGGGGAAGGAACGCTCCAACTCCTCTTGGGTGTAGCCCAGCAGCGTGGCAAAGCGCTCGTCCAGCGTGATGTCGAGCAGGTTGTTCAGGTCGGAGAAGAGCGAAAGTTTGCCGTACTTGGAGATGCCGGTCAGAAAGGTCCAGTGGATGTGGTTGGCCGCGGTCGTCTTCAGCACCGAATAGAAGTTCTTGAGGGTGGCGATATGCTCAGCCACCTTCTGCTCATCTTCCAGCAGGTCGGTGATGGCCCGGTCGTATTCGTCAACCAGCAGAACGATCTTTTGTTCTTCAGACAGACGGACAATCAGTTCCTGGAATTTCTCTTTGTAGTGTTCAGCGCGCAGTTGTATTTCATTCTCGGCGGCCAGGCGATCCAAGTGATTGGTCAGCGCCCGCTCCAACGGCTGTTCGCGATAGTCCAGATCGTTGAAATTGATCACCAGCACCGGGCGGGGCTGCCAGTCAACTTTGTCCTCGATCCACAGCCCGCCAAAGAGTTCCCTGTGCCCCTGGAAGAGATGTTGCAGGGTGGAGACCAGCAGTGATTTGCCAAAACGTCGCGGGCGCGACAAAAAAACAAAAGTTCCTGTGTTGATCAGCCGGTGGATCTGCTCGGTCTTGTCAACGTAGAGGAAATTGCCTTCGCGCAGGCTGTCGAAGAATTGGATGCCGATCGGTAGTTTTTGCATAGCGCAAGTATAGCACAACTTGCGCAAGAATGGCAGACTTTTTTGGCAAGAAATGGCAGAAAAGGCAACCCGACATCTGCTATCCTGTGGACATCCCTCGACGGTCTCCAAGCGAACAGTTCAACAATCGAAAGGAATACGGCAATGTCTCAAAAGATTCTGCAGATCAATTTCACCTTCAGCGGCATAGCGAGAAGCGAACTGGAGCAGGCCTGGCTGCCGGCCGCCCAACCCATCGCGGAGACGCCCGGTCTGCGCTGGAAGGTCTGGCTGATGAACGAGAACGAACACGAGTGCGGCGGGGTCTACCTCTTCGACGACGAAGCTTCCGTGCAGGCTTTCCTGGCCAGCCCGATTGTCGCAGCGACGAAGGATGCGCCGATTCTGAGCAACGCCAGTGTGAAGATCTTCGATATAATGGAGGCGCACACAGCCATCACCCGGGGTCCTGTGGGCGACCGACTCGCCAGCGCCAATGGCCGTTCCAAGACCTTTGGCCGCATGGCCGAGGAAGCCTACCGGGCCGTGCCCACCATCAAACCGGCCGACGCCCAACGCCGCCAGAAGAGGGAAACTGGCCTGCTGGTCATCGACGTGCGCGACGCGGCCGACATCGCCCAGACGGGTACTGTCCCCGGCGCAGCCAATCTCTCCCTGGGATCGCTCACTTATCTGGCCGACAACGAAGTGCCGGAAAGCTGGCGAGATCCCCGGCTGGCGGATCGCTCGCGGCCCATCATCACCACCTGCATTCTGGGGCCGATGGGCGCTATCGGCGGCAAGCTGTTGCGCGATATGGGCTTTGCGAATGTGCAGATTCTGGAGGGGGGCGTCCAGGCGTGGATCGACGCGGGGTTGCCGGTGGCGAAGAATGGGGCGACGTGACGCTGTGAGTAGACGTTTCGTGGAAACGGCAAATGCATCCCAGTCGGCCAGGCAGTCAAAGCAACCTGGCCGACTGGGTCCAAAGAAAAGGGACTGCCATGAGTACAGCAAACATTTGGGGAATCACCGGCAACTGGGCAGAGGTCTATCATTCCTGCTTCGTGCCGACGATTATTGCGCCGTGGGTGGAGCATACCCTGGCCCTGGCCGCGCCCCGCCCCGGCGAGCGGCTGCTGGATGTGGCCTGCGGCAGCGGCGTAGTGACCCGCCAGGCCGCCCGGATGGTGGGCGCGTCGGGCCGAGTGGTCGGCCTGGACCTCAGCCCGGAGGCGTTGGCAGTCGCTCGCAGCCTGAACGGGCCTGACGGCGGCGCGACGATTGCGTGGCGGGAAGGATCGGCGGACAGCCTGCCCTTCGCCGACGGCAGCTTCGACGTTGTGACCTGCCAACTGGGGCTGATGTTCTTCCCGGACCGGGTGGCCGCGCTCAAAGAGATGCGCCGGGTGCTGGCAGCGGGGGGCCGCCTCGCGCTGATGACGTGGGGCGCGTTGGACAAAAACCTGGGCAATGCGGCGATGGCCGCGGCTTGGGGTGAGCGCGTCGGCGCGGAACAGGCCGCCAAGCTGCAACCGCCCCACTCGCTCAACGATCCTGCAGAGGTGCGTCGGCTGCTGAACGCGGCGGGTTTTGCCCAGATCGATGTACAGAGGCAAGAGGGCCGTGCCCATTTTCCGTCGCCCCAGGCACTGGTCTACGGCTACGGCGCGCTGGCCGGCCTGGAGGCCGACGCGGCCCTGCGCGACAGCCTCTGCGCGGATGTGGCCCGGCTATTGGACGTCTATTGCAGTACGCACGGGCTGGACTATCCCACCGAAGCCGTGCTGGGCTGGGCGCAGCAATCAGTCAGTGGCTGAAAGGAACTCAAAAAGACAATTGTTACCTGTAAGCTATGCTTTCTCTAATCTGTGTAGCTGTAGGGTGTATAGATCCGCCCGCTGAATCTCTTCGATGCGGCGCACCAACTCGTTGACGTCATCATCAATACTGAGAAACCGTCCAGAGAGCGCATCGGCTTTGCCTGACGCCAGCAACAAAATCAAGTCCACGGATTGCTCAATGGGGGTATCAGTACCTTCTTGGTAGAGTTTCTGGAATCGTTGTTGAATGAGCGGCGCGCGCCGGCGTACAATCTCGGCGGTTCGCATATAATCATTCATCGGCGTGCGCACCGTGCCGGGATGGATCGCAAAAGCGGCAATGCCATGTTCTTTCGTTTCGGCAGCCAGGAATTGGCTGAGACGAATGAGTGCAGCTTTACTCACGCAATAGGCGGAGGCGCGTTCAAATACGATCAAACCGCCACGACTCGCCACGTTGATGATGCGACCGCGTCGCCGCGCAATCATACTGGGGAGGACGGCCCGAGCGCAGAGAAAGGGGCCGCGCAGATTGATCTCCATCTCGCGCCACCACTCATCTTCGCCAACTTCGACAATCAAAGCAAACGCCCGGGCAACGCCTGCGTTGTTCACCAGCAAGTCAATTGGCCCCAGTTGCCGCTCCACTGCTGCCACCATCTGTGCGACGGCGCTGGCATCCGTCACATCGGCGGGGATGGCCAGCGCACGGCCACCGCCTTGCTCAATTTCCTGCACCGTCGCCTGGATCTCTGATTCGGTGCGGGCCGTGACCGCCACCGCCATCCCCGCCTGGGCAAGCGCCAGCGCGTAGGCGCGCCCTAAGCCGCGGCCGCCTCCTGTGACCAGTGCGACTTGACCCGCAAACGGCTGTGTATCTAGTTGGGTATCCTTATGGTTGGTCATCATTTTGCTCCTTGTTCAGATTCCTGCTAGAAAAATTAGCTGAAAGCAGGTATCACCTGCTCAGCAAAGACACGCAACCAACGGTCGTCGTCGTAATCATAACAACCGAGGATAATCTCCTCGGCCCCGGCATCGACATAGGCGCGAAGCTGCTCGATGAGCAGCGCAGGCGTTCCCACCAGACACCCATCAACCTGCCGAAGTTTCGTCAGTAAATCGGCCAGCGGCAGATTCGCCATTTCGGGAAAGTAGCGGCGGATGACGTCAACTTGTCGCTCGAGATTGGCCGTGGGGTGATCGATAAAGAGTCCCAGCATGACTGTACGTTTGACCGCGCTCGGTTGTCTGCCTGCCGCACGCAGAAACTCGTCCAACTGGGTCGAGCGTTCCAGAAAAGTTGCGGGCGAAACCCACCAGGTATTCCAAATATCGGCATAGCGCGCCACCAGCGCTAACATTTTCGCACCGCCCTGCGTGCCGATGAGGATCGGTGGCTGTCCAGGTCGTTGCGGCTTCGTGGCCAGCACGGCATCTTGCAAGCGGAAAAAGCGCCCGGTAAAGTTAACTGGCTCGTGACTGCGCAGCAGCCGTGTGATCACTTCTAACCCTTCGCTGAAGCGCGCGATCCGTGTGGGAATATCGCCGAGTTCAAAGCCAAACATTTCATGCTCGCGCACGATATGTCCGGTGCCCACGGCCAGGATCATACGCCCGTTGCTCAGTTCATCCAGGGCAACGGCCTGCCGCGCCAGGATCACGGGATGGCGAAAGGAAAGCGGCGCCACCAGCGGGCCAAAATGCAGGTGTTGCGTATGGCTGGCCAGGTAGGTGAGCGCCACGATCAGATCCAGTGAATCGAGATCAGGCGGCCCGCGCATCACAAAATGGTCGGACAGATAGAGGCCAGCAAACCCTGCGGCCTCGACTGCCGCGACGCGACGCTTCCAGTACTCCCAAGTGAGTCCCAATTGTGTTTCGGTGGCAATTGAAAACGTGACCATTCTTATGTTCTCCTTTCGGTATCACACTACCACTCTATCAGGTAATGAAGATGTCTTCGAGGTCAGGAGTCTGGATGTGGATGATGACACTGAGCCAGAACTTGGCCCCTTCGGTACCGTCCCCAAGCCAGTGATTTTGTTCTCTCGGTCTCCCGCGTTTCATGACTTCGTCCCTACCGCACAGTGGTGTGGACACGCCATAAAAAAGGTGCCTTCCGCCTTCGCTTGGACACAGCCACGTCGCCACTCATGCGCTTCTTCCTGACTCAATGTCGAGAGGAGAGCGGTCTGCAGAAACGGCAGAACATGGGTGTCTGCATCCGTGAAAGATGCAAGCTGCGGGAACATTTTTACCTTCGTGAGACCCGCCTGGTACAGGCGTTGGTACAGGCTCGCATCCGCGCACCCTCGTTCCCCTACCGACGCCATAATCACTCCAGGCCTTTGCACCTTCGCTTTCAATTCTTCGCTGAGTGGCAGATGCATCAGCAACGGCATATCGGTGGCTCTCGATATGACTGCTACCCTCCCCCCAGGTTTGGTCACGCGGAACATTTCAGCCAGCATCTGGGTAGCATCCACCTCTTCGATGACCGTCACGGAGAGTGTGACATCAACGCTATTATTCGGAAACGGCAGGGCTTCGGCGTTGCCTTCGCGAAACTCAATTGCACCTTCAAGCCCGTCCCGTCGGGCATACATGCTTGCTTCTCGCAAGAGATATGGATTGATGTCCATACCAACGACACGATGCTCTTGCCCAAGGCGTTGCGCCAGCCAGCGAGTAATGACGCCTGTGCCACAGCCGATCTCGAGGACTGTTTCGCCTGGTTGAAGCTGAATTTCATCAAGAAGCGTCCGCACCATTTGCACGTATCCCAGGGCACTCCCCCGTGATTCCAGGAAGGGCGCTATCCCCAACTCGGGACCACTTAAAGTAATGGTGCAATACTGTTCACTGAGTCGAGGTATCAGAGGTTCCCATTGCGAGGGAGCAAGGAAGAGAGGCATGAGTACGAGCGGGGGGCCAGCACCGCGCACACGGTAGAAAATTCCGGCCACTTCTCCTGCTCCCTCGCCAGACGAGAGGCTCTTGATCTCGGCGCGAGAACCCGTCTGGGCTAAAAAAGGCATCATGCTGGCCTCCATCTCATCAGTACGGTCAGCGGCTACATCCGCCCACGGCAAGATGGAGTAATCACGCAGAACAACAAGGCGAGCATCTGGAACACCTGCTGCGGCCCTCTGTGCTAACTCTGCCCTGGGCCCCCGCTCCTCAGAGAACATCAGTAGTTTTGAGGCGAGATGCTCCGCTGTAAGCGGATCAATCAGCGATGGGCCAGCAAGAGTCAGCGAGACAACTGCCCCGGGATAGGTGGTGACAAGCCCAGTCCAATCCGCAGACATCCAGCCAGCGAAATGAGCCTTAGCAATGCCCAAGTGTTGCAATAGTTGCCAGAGACGTTCCTCGACAGGCAGGCTTGTCATTGTGGTCATGTTGTCACTCTGAGTACGCTGTGCTTCAAAAAAATAGGCGAGATAGATGACGAGGTCATACACTGCACGTCTGTTTGTCTGCTTCACGCTGCGCAAGACGGAAATTTCACCCGTTCACTCCTTCAAATCGCCAGTGCGTGTGCCGAAAATTTGTAAAGCAGAATTTGTCGAAAATGAACCATGCCCAAAAATTCATTCCTTGTCAAGCCCAAGAAACATCCTGCCCGCCACTGCATAGTACTCCGACCGGATGGCGATGTTCTGCGTTGCCACGTGGATGTCACGAAAGCGGCGCTCAATCGGATTGCCAGCGAAGATGGCCGACGCCCCGGCTGTGTTCCACGCTGTATCCACAACCTGGGCCGAGAGGGTGGCTGCATGGGTGGCAGTCAGGCGGAGCAAACTGAGCTGCTCAGGAGTGCTGGAACCGCTCTTGTGTACGGTTTCCCATACCTCGCGTATCATCGCATACATATAGGCGCGCGCTGCCTGCAGGGTCGCTTCCGCCCGACCCACCTGATCCTGGACAATCGGGTTGTCGCGTAGCTGTCCTTTGCCTTTGCCCAGTGTCTTGACAGCCGCAAGCTCAGTCAGGGCGTCGAGCGCGCCGCGGGCGATGCCCAGGCAGACGGCAGCGAAGCCAATCGACCCCACGACGGTCCAATGGGAGTATATGACCGGACCCGCGGTACCTATGCTCGTTGTGACTTTGCCACCCGCAAACACATAGAGGGCACCCGGGTGGCATGGTTTCACCGGAGTACTGCGTGACAACGAATGCTCGTGCGGCACAAAGACGTCCGTCACCGCGAAGTCGTGGCTGCCGCTTCCACGCAGACCGGTGACGCGCCAGGTGTCGATGATTTGGCAGTCGGAGATTGGGAAAAGCATGAGCCGGACTTCCGGCTGGCCTTTGTCATCAATTTTAGGCTTGTCTCCTTCATAAATGCCGCTGGCACCCGCCAGCCACGTCGAGTGCATACATCCGCTTGTGAAAGACCAGCGACCGGTCACGCGGTAGCCGCCGTCAACGACGATAGCCCTGTCAGGAGGTCGCAGCGATGAATTGGGAGCAGGCGTGACAGAGCTTGCTATGCATGCCTTTGGCTCCCTGCCGAAGATCTCCCACGCTACATCCTCGCCAAAGGAACCGGAAGCTGCGCCCACGCACGCGGGAACAAAGACAGACCAGCCTGTGCTGCCATCCACCCGCGACAGCTCTTCGATCACACGGCAAAAGGTCTCCGGGTCTGTCTCGCTGCCGCCCAAAGATTGCGGAACCAGCATCTTGAAGAGTCCGGCCTGCGCCAGGGCGTCCACCAGCGGTTGGGGGAGTTGCCGATCTTCCTCGATCTGAGCCGCGTATCGCTCGATCTGCGGGCGAAGCGCTCGCGCCGCTTCGATCAGCGCTTCGCCTTCTCTGGTTTGTGAAGAATTCATGATCATTTCCTTTCTCCCTTTGCTATCCTACCTGTGGATGATACTTTTACCCCTTCGGCTGCAAAACCTGCCCTTCCAACTGTCGCCAGTTGCGGCGGTAGTAGAGCAGCGGTGCGCCGTCGCTGCGCACGCCGCCGGCGACGACTTCTCCCACAAAAATCGTATGGTCGCCGCTGGCGAAGGCGTGGCGCAGGCGACAATCCAACCAGCCCAACACGCCGGGCAAGATCGGCGCGCCGGTCTGCGCCGTCAACCAGATAATGCCTTCGAAGCGGTCAGTGACTTCCGGCCGTAAACCGGCGAAGCGAACTCCCCATTCCAGATAATCCACCGCAAGAAGATTGACGGCGAAATAGCCGCTCTCTTCGATAGCCGCATGTGTGGACGCATTGCGATTGACGCAGATCAGAATCTGCGCTGGATGCAGGCTGACGCTGGCAAACGAACTGACGGTCATGCCCAGCGGGGTCGCTTTGGAGCGCGTCGTCGCAATCGTAACTCCGCTGGCCCAACGCGCCATAACCTCTTTGAATGCGTACAGCTCAATTTCCATATTCGCCTTCCATTCCAGCGCACTCTCTACGCCAACGCTCTACAAGCCACGCCCGCGTAGGATGACCCCAATCGCGTGCAAGCCGTCACCGGCGCGGCCAAAAAAACCGACGATCTCGCTGCCAGACGCTGCCTCATAGATGAAGGCTCCGCCTCCACCGTCACCGCCCAACAGCGGCGAAATCTGTTTGTTGGTGTGGATGCGCATCGAATCCACTTGGGCGCTGCAGTGCCCGCTAATCCCGACAATAAATTCGTCGGCAGCCAGGCGGAGGATATAAGGCTGCTCAGCGGGTTTCCCGTGGACAGGAAACGGATGGCGACGCCCATCGCCGGTTTCGTGGACGATCTGCACAGCGTAGACCTGTTTACGCGCGTGGACGTGTACTTCCACAACCTGCCAGTCCTCGGGGAGGACGTCGTCCGCGAACTCTTCGCCGCCTGTGCCGCCGGACGGCCCGCATCTTCTGGTAGTCATGCTCTTTTGTTTCCCGCTGATAGTCGTTGCGCTCTGTGCAAGGAGTCTATCAGGAAAAGCGTGGCTTGAGAACGCGGAAAGTACAGGGATTTTGCGCGAGGAGTACGGTGTTTTTGGGGCGAGGAGTTTCAGGGTAACTGCTCACCCCCTCCCAGCCTCCCCCAGATTGGGTGAGGAGTCGTGACAGTTCCCTCCCCAATCTGGGGAGGGTTAGGGTGGGGTGACTCCGCGTTTATCCGTGTTCATCCGTGGCGAAAAGACCTTTTTGGACGGCCCAACTGGCAATTTGGGTACGCGAGGAAAACCCGAGTTTGGCCAGGATATTGGCGACGTATCCTTCTACCGTCCGCTCGCCGAGGATCAGCGCCTCTGCAATGGCGCGGTTGGATCTGCCCTGAGCGATGAGCGCGGCCACCTCGCTCTCGCGGTGGGTCAGCCCGCCGTAGAGCTGTTTGGCCGCCTGCAGCGGTGAGAGTGGTTGTGGTTGCGGAATCAGGGCCAGGGCCTGGCGCAGAAAATGGTCACGCAGATGCGGGTCAGGCAGATTGGCGGCGATTTCTTCCACGACCTGGCGGGCGGCGGCAAACGCTTGCTCGGCTTCCCCACGCTGCCTCTGGGCTTGATATAACCGGCCCAGCGCCAGGTGAATGCGCCATAGTAGCCGCGGCCCGCCTTGCGCTTGCGCCGTCGCCAACGCGGCCAGAAGCGTGGCCTCGGCCTCGGCCCAGCGCCGGAGCGCGGCCAGCGCCTCCCCCTGCAATCGGGCCAGGCTGGGGATGGCGCCGGCCTCGCGCGTGTCCAGGTTCGCCGCCGAGGCGATCAGCCGGTTGACAATCTGCAAGGCCAGATCGGGATCCTTTTGGGCCAGGGCAAGCTCGGCCCGCCCGCGCCAAATCCCCCGCTGCGCCAACGTTTGCATCGGCAGGTCAGGGCGGAGCGCGCCATCCAGAAGAACTTCCGCCTGGGCATACTTATGCTCCAAAATTGCGACGGAGACAAGAAACCCTGTCGCGATACGCGCATGATACAGGGAGCCGATCTCGTTTGCCAACCGCAAGGCTTGTTCCAGATGTTGCCGCGCCGCGGGCAGCGCCAGCAAGTCGAGATAGAGCGCGCCCAAATTGCGATGGGCAAGGCCCATCCACTGGCGATGCTCAATCTCTTGGGCGATCTCCAACCCGCGCTCTATACTCGCCAATGCGCGCCCGTACTGCCCCTGCGCCCACAGGCTATAGCCCGACAAAATCAGGGCAAAGGCTTCCCCGGCGCGCCAGCCAATCTCGCGCGCGATCCGGACGGCCTGCTCAACGCACTGTTGGCACTCGACGCCACTCATCGCCGCCGGAATCACGGTATCGGTAGAGTAGTTGGCGCCGCCCATCGCCAGGAATGCCAGACAGGATGCCAGCCCCTGGCGGTCGTCTAAGCCTTGAAAAAGCGCAGCCGCGTGTTTGTTATAGGCTGCGCTTTGAATCAAATCGCCGCCCAGCATACTCGTCACGGCCAGAAGATCGAATGTCTGGGCCAGGCCGCGCTGGTCGTTCAGGGTTTGAAAGATGGCCAGCGCTTCCTGGTGGCAACGCGTCGCTTCCAGTGGCTGTTCGACGTTGATGCACCAATTGCCCATACGGTTCAGGCTGTGGGCAAGAGTTGTGGGGTTATCCAGGGTACGCGCCAGGTCCAAAGCAGATTGAAAATAAGCGCCGGTTTGCGCATAGTTACGCGACGCCCACAGCTTGCCAAGATCGACCAGCGCCTGCCACTCCGCCGCTCGATCCCCCGCCCCCCGCGCCAGTTCCAGCGCTCTCTCGAGATCGGCGTGCGCCGGCTCGAAGTCGCCGAGGATGTCATAGGCCAACCCACGCGCGCGAACCAGAGGCGCGAGGGAAGGCACCTGTTCCAGGCGCTGCGCAGCTACCAGCGCGCGGGTAAAATGTTCGATCACAGCCCGCGGCGCGTACAAGGCTTGCGCCTTTTCGCCGGCGCGTCGGGCATAATCCAGCACCCTGGCCCACTCGCCGGCCTCATAAAAATGGTAGGAAAGATCAGCGACATGCGCGTCGAGTACATCCCCGTAGATGCGCTCGATGATTTCACCAATCCCGCGATGCAACACCTGGCGCTCGCGCGCCAACAGCCCGCCATAAACTGCCTGGCGGGTGAGGGCATGGCGAAAGGCAAACTGCTCGGTCGTCTCTTCGATCACCAGTTGCGCCGTCACCAGTTCTTTAAGCAACCGCAGCAGCTCGGATTCGTCGCGTCCGGCCAACTGTTGCAGCAGGGCGAAGTTGAAGCGCCGTCCGACGGCCGCGGCCAACGTGAGAAGCTGACGGGCGGCGTCGTTCAAGTGGGCCGTGCGGCGTTGCACAGCCTCCTGTACGCTGGGCGGAATTTTCAACTCCTCCAAGAACTTGCGGTTCCATTTGCCATCGGCATAGAAGATGTCACCAGCAGCAATCAGCGTTTGCAGCACCTCCTCGATAAAGAAGGGGTTGCCTTCGGTCAGCGCGTAGATTGCCTCCAAAAACTCGGCGCGCACGGGGCGACTCAAATCAAAGATGATTTGCAGCAGGGCATTGACTTCGCTCTGTGTGAGGGGCGAAAGCACGACTTCGCGCGCCAGTCGCCCGCGGCCCAACTGGGCCAATAGCTGCTGGAGGTGCGGTGAGATTTCTTCACGGCGATAGGTCGCCAACACAAGAACGGGGCACGCACTCACCCGGCGGGCCAGGAGGTGAAGAAAGTCGAGGCTGGTTTCATCGCACCAGTGGAGGTCTTCGAGGATCAGCAGGAGAGGTGCAGTTCTCGGTGCTTGGGTCAATCTGATCAGAAATTGCGCCAGCATCTCGAAGAGGCGTCGTTTTTCTGCTTCGGGGTCAAGCGCGCGCGTAGACTGCACCTGAGGGAGCGCCAGCGCCAGTTCAGGCAATAGCTTGACAAGTTCCGCGGCCAGCGCGCCGAGCAAGTCCGTTATCGCGACCGTCGGTTGCGTTGCCAAAAAGGCCCGCAAGGCGTCAATCAACGGAGCGTAGGGAAAGAGCAGGTCACGCTCAAAGCAACAGCCTTCCAGAATGGTAAAGCTCTCGCGAACCGCGCGCTGGCGGATCTCAGCGACTAACCGGCTCTTGCCCACACCTGCTTCGCCAGCCAACAGCACGATCTGCCCTGTGCCTTGCTGGACGGTGCGCAAGGCCATCTCCAGGACTTCCATTTCTCGCACCCGCCCAATCAGCACTGGTGAGATAATTGATCTGCTCGTGTATCGCATGGATATTAGACTCCCTATCGTCAAGCAAATCGACACTGATTCCGGAATCGGCCAAGCGATGGCAGGAATTCGAGAAATTTTGTGGCCGATTCCCGGAATCGTGGCCTCGAGGATGTAGTATATCGCCCGATCTCCTCCTGCGAAAACAAGCATCATCGTATTGGGTAAATGGAAGGGCAGACGATCACATTTGGCAAGAAATGGCAAGACAAGCAAGTCGAAGGGTGCTATACTACTGCTGGGCTACACAGCCTGCGCTGCTCTGCGGAAGGGGCCACGCTGCCCGGCTGGGCAGCGGTGATGCTGGACCCGGCCTCGGGCGTCAATGTTCCCGCGATGTATGGTCGCCCCGCCGCGGAAGTGCTGGCCGGCTGGGTGATGCTGTGCGAGTTTTGCCTGGATCGGGCCGACGAGGCGCGCAGGCTGATGCAGCGGCTTCATCTGGTGTGATGGTTGGTGGATCGTCGAGGTGCGTCGGGAAATCTCCGTTCACACGTCTGCCCTCGACAGGGAAGGAGAGTTGGTGTGCGCAGCCTGCCGTTGTTGCTTGGCCTTCTGCTTCTGACCTTTTGTGTGGCAATCTCCGCTGACCGGGCCGCGGCAGCGGAGCAGACTTATTACGTGGCCCCTGACGGCGACGACACCAACCCCGGCACGCTGGAGCAGCCCTGGCGCACCATCCAGCACGCCGTGGATAGACTGCTGCCCGGCGATACGGTCTACATCCGGGCGGGGAGCTATCACGAGCACGTGGTGATAACGCGTTCCGGCAGCCCGGGCGCATTTATCACACTGGCGGCCTATGCGGGGGAAACGGCGACGGTCGATGGGGATGGCTTTGATATGTGGAATTGGAGCGGGGTGATCGACCTCTCCCGCCAGAGTTATGTGCGGGTGAGCGGGCTGCGGCTGGTGAATTCGGCCTACGCCGGCGTCTTTGCGGATGAGGGAAGCAACCTGATTGTGGAGCACTGCTACACTTACAACACTGCCTCGTCCGGGATATTTTTCTTTCGAGCGCGGGATGTCCTGGTGGATAGCAACGAAGTGGTCTGGGCGGGTTCCGGCGGGAATCAGGAGTATATCTCCATCGCCGAGGTGGACGGTTTTGAGGTGCGCTACAACCGGGTGCATGGCTTCAACCCGGTCGCCAACCATCGCAAAGAAGGCATCGACGCCAAGAATGGCGCGGCCAACGGCTCGATCCATCACAATCAAATCTATGACCTGGACCAGGTGGGCATTTATATCGACGCCTTCAGCAAACATACCCACAACATCCGGGTCTACGCCAATCTGGTCTATGACGTGGCCGCGGATGACGGCATCGCCCTGGCCGCGGAGAAAGGCGGTGGGCTTGAGAATATCTGGGTTTATAATAACGTGTCGGTCAACAACAGTGTCGGGCTGAACGTATCAAATTGTTGCTCCGATCTGGCTGCCACCCATCCGATGACCGACATTTACATCCTCAACAACACCTTTTTCGGCAACGGCGGCGGCATTCACATCGCCAACCCGGATGTGACCAATCTGGTGGTTCGTAACAACATCGTCAGCCAGAACCAGGGCTATCAGATACTGGTGGAGAGCGGGGTAGCAGAGGCCACGTTCAGCGTCGATCACAATTTGATTGACGGCTATCGTGGCGCAACGGGTGAAATCTACGGGCAGGAGTATGTGGAAGGCGACCCGCTCTTCTTCGACCCGCCGAACGCAAATTTTCATCTCTCCAGCGCTTCCCCCGCCATCGACCGGGGCGCAGCCCTGGCCGCGCCTGCCCTGGACTTCGACGGCAGGCCGCGCCCGTTGGACGGCGATGGGGACGTCACCGCCGCCTTCGACATCGGCGCGTATGAGTTTGTCCCCACCAGGTCCTGGGCCTATCTGCCCCTGCTGCAACGTTAAGGACTCGTCAAAGAATAAGGTGTCGATGTGATGGCTGGGGAATTTCGAGAAAACAGGCGACGGGAAGGGTCAAGCGTTCCCGATGGGCGACCACAACGTGGCGATAGGCAGCGCGTGCATGCGAGGGCCAAAAGGCAGTAGGGTGTCGCCTGTGTACAGGACAAGCCCGCGCACAAAACGCTCGCCAAGCGGATCTGCCAGGGCGCGCAGCCCTTTGAAGTCGTTCTCCTGCGCACTGCTGGCCGCTTTCACTTCAACGCCTACCACCGCGCCGGTGCGGTCTTGCAAGAGAAAATCCACTTCCTTGCCATCGTGGGTGCGAAAGTAGAAAAGCTCAGGTCGCGTCTGGCTCCACGTGGCAAGCTTGACCAATTCCATTCCGACGAAGTTTTCGATTAATATACCGGCCGCCGTCGGCGAAGTCTCCAAATGCGCCTCGCTCATGCCGGACAGATAGGCGAGAATGCCACTATCGTTGAGCAGCACTTTGGGGGCTTTGACCAGCCGGCTGCTTAGATTGCTTGACCAGGCAGGAAGCAGATGAGTGGTAAAATTTACAAAACAGGTCTCAATAAGTAGGGGCACGAGGTGGGGCGGGAAGAGATGCGCAAAGGGGCGAGCAACTGTCACCCGACCCTTTGCAGTTTACTCGTTTGAAAAAGAGCGATAGAATGCGGTCATACGGGCAAGTATCTATCAGTTCCTTATGGGCGGGTAGACGCCACGGGGCATGAAAATCCGTGTGAATCCTTGAGCATCCGTGTCAATCCGTGTTCTTTTTTCAGAGCACGTCTTTTGGAAAAGAGCGCCAATGAGTACCATCAAAGTCGAAGTTACCCGCATCAACGATGTGCGCGCCCATAGCAATGCCGATGCGCTGGAACTGGCGACAGTGGGCGGCTGGCAGATGTGTGTGAAAAAAGGGGTTTATCGGGATGGCGACCCTGTTGTCTATTTTGAGCAGGGGACGGTTTTGTCGCGTGCTGTGGCCGACCGCCTGGGTGTGACCCAATACCTGTCGGAAAAACTGGACATCAACGGCGAGCGCGTCCTGGTCATCCACCGGGTGAGACTGCGCGGTGAACCCTCGTTTGGTCTGGTCATCTCGCCGGAAGCGGGGATGGAAGTTGGGCAGGATGTGGCCGATTTTTATGGCGCAACCAAATTTTACCCACCCGTGCGCACCCAGGCCGGGGACGCGGCGGCGAATGATCCGCGCTTCCCGGCCTATACCGAAGTGGAGAATATGCGCAGCTATCCCGCTGTGATTGGCCCGGGGGAAGAGGTTGTGGCGACCGAAAAGCTCCACGGCACCAATTGTCGCGTGGGCTTTGTAACCAACACCGCTGTAGATGATCAGCGGGAGATGATCCCAATGGCTGGCTCGCGCGGGTTACGGCGCAAAGAGCCGCTGGACGCCGAGGCAATGCGCAACAATACCTACTGGTACCCCTGGACGCTGGAAGGGGTAAAAAACTTGTTGCACGATCTCTTTGCCCAGAGCCACCACACGGCAATTCTATACGGCGAAGTTTTTGGTTCTGGCATTCAGTCCTACACCTACGGCCAAAAGAGTATTGCCTTCCGCGCCTTTGACTTGATGATCGATGGCAAGTTTCTCGACTACGATGCCTTCGTCGCCTGCTGTAAAAAGTACGCCATTGAGACTGTGCCCCTGGCGTACCGTGGCCCTTTCAGCCTGTCCACCATCAAACAGCTTTCCGATGGCGCGTCGTTGGTGGGTGGAAAGCAAGATCGCGAAGGGGTCGTTGTCAAACCGGTGCAGGAGCGCCAGGATGCAAAGATCGGCCGGGTTATTCTAAAATATGTGGGGGACGCCTATTTATTCGGTAAAGCAGCCGAGCAAGACACGACAGACCTATGAAAAGATTGACACGGATTGTACGGATTCACACGGATAAACATCTGCGAAAATGCGAGCTTTGCCCATGAACTTCATCTTCTTTATGCCCGATGAACTGCGCGCCGAGAGCGTGGGCTGCTACGGCCATCCCCTCGCGCCCACGCCCCATCTGGACGCGCTGGCCGCAGCGGGAACCCGCTTCGACCAGTGCCACGTGCAGCATTCGGTCTGCACCCCTTCCCGCTGCTCGCTGATGACCGGCTGGTATCCCCACGTGCGCGGCCACCGAACCCTCTGGCATATGCTGCGCCCGGATGAGCCGAACCTCTTCCGCTATCTGAAGCAGGCGGGCTACGCCGTCCACTGGTACGGCAAAAACGACACCCTCAGCCCGGAGAGCTTCGCCGACAGCGTGGATGTGGCCGAGCGGCGGGGGCGAGGAATGTTTGGTACCAACCCCTACAGCCCGGACGACCCGGAATACTACAGCTTTCTCTACGACCCCTACACCGGCCCGCTGGAGGAGCACAGCGACTACGCCAATGTGCAGGCGGGCATCGACTTTTTGCAGAGCAGACCGACCCAGCCCTTCTGCCTCTACCTGCCCATCACCTCGCCCCACTGCCCCTACTCCGCGCCCCAGCCCTGGCACGACCTCGTCAACCCGGACGATCTGCCACCCCTGCGCCCCGCTGATCTGCCCAACCGCCCCGATTTTCACCGGCTGATCCGGGAGAGCCGCCGCCTGGACCGGATCGACGAGTCGCTGCTGCGCAAAATTCAGACCGTTTATCTGGGCATGACCGGCTATGTGGACTGGCTGCTGGGCCGTCTGTTGGATGCGCTGGATGCCAGCGGGTTGGCCGACGAGACGGCTGTCTTCGTCTTCTCGGATCACGGGGATTGGGCCGGGGACTACGGGCTGGTGGAAAAGTGGCCCAGCGCAGCCGAGGATGTGATCACCCGTGTCCCGCTGATTGTCCGCATCCCCGGCGGCGCGGCGGGGCATTCGGTGGCCGAGCCGGTGGAATTGTTCGATGTGATGGCGACGACGCTGGATTTGGCCGGAATCCAAGCTGAGCATACCCACTTTGCCCGCGCGCTGACGCCCCAACTCCACGGCGCGGCGGGCGACCCCGAACGGGCCGTCTTCTGTGAAGGGGGCTATGCGCCCCACGAATCCCACTGCTTTGAGGGGATGCCCCAGCGGGATCAGTTCGCACGCAGCCCAGAACACATCTACTACCCCAAAGGCCAGTTGCAGCAGACACATCCCAACAGCGTCTGCCGGGATGTGATGATGCGCACAGCCAGCCACAAACTGGTGCATCGGCCCACGGGCGTCAGCGAACTCTACGACCTGGCCGCGGACCCGCGGGAGTTGGCGAACCTCCACGGCAGGGCAGACTATCAGGCGGTACAGAGTGCCCTGGAACGCCGCCTGCTGGATTGGTACGTTCAGACCGCGGACGTGACGCCCTTTGCGGAGGACCCGCGGGGACATCTGAAGAGCTAGAACGTCACAAGTTCAATAAAGGCCGGGCGATGATTCGCCCGGCCTTTGGCTTTCCACCTGCCATCCTTCGACAGGCTCAGGACACCGCTTGCAACCTGCAACTACTTCCCCATCCCTCGCAACGCCTCATACACTGGCAGCGGACTCCAGTCGTTGCGCACAATCCCCCACTGGGCCTTCTCCGTGCCGTCGGCCACCACCCGGAAGTTGAGATTCCAGAGGAAGGCAGGCCCCACCCAGCCCCAATTCCTCATCATCTGGTAGGCTTCTACCGTCCAGGCGGCCTGCTCGTCGTAGCTGTTGTCGTTGGCGTAGGCATAGGCCGGGTGATAAGCGCCGCCGGCAGCCCAGCCAAACTCCGTGGGCCAAATCGGGATATTGCCTGCACCGTAGACAACCGCGATGTTGCGATAGCCCTCCATTGTGCTGCGGAAACTCCAGGAGTGGTGGGGATTGTCGCACGCGCCGTTGAAGCTGTTGCCCGTCTGCTGGATGGCCGCGCAGGCAGCCTGCCAGGTGACGTTGGCCGGCACATTGTAGCCGCTGGGATGGGCACCGATGCCGTCTACGTAGCGGGCCACCCCCTGCTTGAACATCTCTTCCAGATAGCGGAAATCGTCCATGGCCAGCGTGCCGTTGTCGCCCGCGGGGGTGGGCGCGCCGCTGATGACGTAGATGGACGGGCAGGCGGCTTTGATGCTGGCATAGGCCGGACGCAGAAGGGCCACATACTCTGCCGGGTTGAGCGGTTTGTTGCCCCATTCGTAGTGGAGATTCTGCTCGTTCCAGACTTCGATAGCTTTCAACGATGAGCCGCAATATTCACGGGCCAGCGCGCCCAGGAAGTTGGCGAGAGTCTGGGGATCCGCGGGCGGGCCGCCCACATTGGCGTCGAAGCCCGGCCCCCTTGCCCAGTCCGGCGCGTTGACAACGCTGAAGAGCAGGTTGATGCCCCGCTGATCGGCCGCGCCGATGATCGGGCCAATGTCGCCGAAGCCGTACTGGCCGGGGTTTGACTCGAAGATGCGCCATTCGATCTGCTGCTTCATCCACGTAAAGCCCATCTCCCGGGTCTTGTCCATCGCCAGCCCTTCCTGGCCGGTGTGGATAATGTGCGCCTGGATGCCGTAGCCAAATCCCACGCCAGGCAGGGACGCGGCGCGGGCCACGGGAGCGGCGGCTGGCGCGGCGGCCTGGGGTGCAGGTTGGGCTACAGGCTGGGGACGGGGCGGAATCTCAGCTTCTGTCAGTTGGGGAACGCCCTCCAACGAGCCGTGGGTGGTGGTCAGGCTGGCAAAAATCCAGAGTTTGTCGCTCTGACCGTCCATCTCCACCTGATACCACTGGCGGTCCGGGCCGATACCCAGGATGCGGGCCTGGGTGCCCGCGGCCGCGTTTGTCGCCACGGGATATGCGGTCCCCGGCCCCCGGCGCACATTCATACGGGCGGGCGTCGTCACCGCTACCGGCCCGGCAGAGGTATCCACAGCGGGTGCGGACGGTTTTTCTGTTACCGAAGCGGCTGTCGCCGTTGTCGAGAAAGCTACTGTCGCGGATAGGGGCGTTGTCTGGGATATGGCTGCGTTGGATTGCGGTCTGGATTGCGCTGCGGCTGCGCTTCCTTCCGCCACATTCAACAGCCACTTTGCCAGCCAGACCGGGCCATCGAAGCCGTCGATTTCGGCCCGCACCCACGTGCCGTCGGCGTTCTCGCCGATGATTTTCACTTTTGTTCCCGCGGCCACAAACCCCACCACCGGATAGCCGGTCCCCGGTCCTGTGCGCGCGTTCATGCGCGGCGGGATGGTGACTGCTGTGATCGGCTGGCTTTCCTGGATAGAGAGAGCGGCAAACACAGCGCCAGTCAGAGAAAAGAAGGTCAGCGCCAGGACAAAGAGAGATGCAAAAATGGGCAGAAAGCGACGGATCATCGAAAACTCCTGCAAGAATAGAGTATGGCAAGCGACTCGTCAAAATACCCGACACATTGTACCGGGGGGAAAGAGAATGTCGAAATCCTCCGCCTGCGAGAACACAGATGGCAGAATTTGCGGATTTGTCATTGGGGCGTGGCAAAAAGTGGGGCAGCCATACGTCCAGACTGCCCCGTTCCCAATAATCCGCCAAAAGCGGGACGCAGATGACACAGAAACAGCGGATGAACGCAGATCAAATCCGCAAATTCCGCAATCCGTGTTCTCGTCTTCTGTTCAGCGACAAATCAATAGGGTGTGTTCAAAATGAGTTGGAGAGACGATAGCCGCGGATTCCAGGCAGCGCGGATTGATCCGCGCAGAGCGAGGCAAATCCGCGTCACCCCTGATCCGCGGCTATACGCCCCGCCTTATCACTCATTTTGAACACACCCAAATCAATACAGATCAGGCAAATCTGCGTCCCTCGCCTCCCTACAAAATCTGGCTCAGGAAGAGCTTTGTGCGCTCGTGCTGGGCATTCTCGAAGAAGTGTTGGGGTGTGCCCACCTCCACAATTTCGCCGCCATCCATAAAGACCACCCGGTCCGCCACCTCTTTGGCAAAGCCCATCTCGTGGGTAACGACGAGCATTGTCATACCGGACTGGGCCAACTCTTTCATCACGTCCAGCACCTCTTTGATCATCTCCGGGTCCAGGGCAGAGGTCGGCTCGTCAAAAAGCATAATCTTTGGCTTCATTGCCAGAGAACGGGCGATGGCGACGCGCTGCTGCTGGCCGCCGGAAAGTTGGCCCGGATATTTCAGGGCCTGTTCCGGGATACCCACCCGGTCGAGCAAGGCCATTGCGTTTTCTTCGGCCTCGGCCTTGTTCACTTTGCGCACGTGGATGGGCGCCAGAGTGATGTTCTCCAGCACAGTCAGATGGGGGAAGAGATTGAACTGCTGGAAGACCATCCCCGTCTCCGAGCGGATCTGCTCGATATTGCGCACGTCGTGGGTCAGGGGAATGCCGTCCACAATAATGTCACCGCTCTGGTGTTCTTCCAGCCGGTTGATGCAGCGAATAAAAGTGGACTTGCCAGAGCCGGACGGCCCGATGATCACGACCACTTCCTGGGGCTTGACGCTCAGGCTCACGTCGCGCAGGGCTTGAAATTCCCCGTACCATTTGCTCACGTCTTTGCAGACGATAATGTGATTGCCGTTGGATTGCTCGGACATGGAAAGCTCCCATAGAATGCTGCTGGGCGGACAAAATGCAGTGGATCAGCGATTGGCAACAGCCAGGCGCGCTTCGATGCGGCGGCTGGTGTAGGACATCATATAGCTGAAAATCCAGTAGAGCAGGCCGATGAAGGCATAGACCTCCTGGTGGGTTCCCAGCCAATTGGGGTTGCCCAGAACTGTGCGGGCAACGCCCAATAGATCGAAGAGGCCAACCAACGCCACCAGAGAGGTGTCTTTGAAGAGGCCGATAAACTGCCCGACCAGCACAGGAATCACAGCGCGCAGGGCCTGGGGCAGAATGATAAAAGTCATGGAGTGGAAGGTACTCAACCCCAGGGCGTCGGCGGCCTCGTATTGACCTCTGGGGATAGATTGCAGACCACCCCGCACATTCTCGGCTGTATAGGCTGCGGAGAAGAGGGTGACGGCAGCCAGGGCACGCAATGCCCGGTCAATGGTCGGGAAACCGTCGGGCAGGAAAAGCTGCAACATCACCTGGGCCATAAAGAGCAGGCTGATCAGCGGCACGCCCCGGATAAACTCGATGTAGAGGACCGAAACCATCCGAATCGCGGGCAGTTTGGATTGGCGGCCCAGAGCGAGCAGCACCCCCAGCGGAAAGGAGATGGCGATCCCAAAGACGGCCAGGAGCAGAGAAAGCAGCAGACCGCCCCACAAATTCGTGGGTACAGCAGCCCATGCGCCTGTGTCGCCCGATCCGCCGCGCAGGATAAACAGCAGCACGACGGCGTAAATGAGTAGTGCATAGACGCCGAGTCTGCTCTGCCTTTGGGGCAAGACCCGCCCGACGACATAACCGACCAGACCAGCGGCTTCTACAATCAGCAGATTGATGCGGATTCCGCCGTCGAAGAAGGGGACCAGCATCAGCAAAAGAGGCACGGCGAAGAGTACAATCAGCTCGCCCTGGATGATTTTGGTGTTGGCAGCCCAGGCAAAGCCGACGACAAAGGCCAGCAAATAGAGAGCCAGCCAAAGCCGCCACACCTGCTCGGCAGTGTATTGGCCGCGTAGTATCAGATTGAAGTTGGCCGGGATTACTTCCCAGCGGGCGGTGTTGACAGCCCAGTTCAGCAGCGGGCGCAGTAGGGCATAGAGCAGCCCCAATGCTACGATCGTCAGCCCAGAGTTGAACCAGCCATCAAAAAGGTTCTTTTGCAGCCAGCCCAGAATCGTGTAGCGCTCGGTGGGCGGCGGCAGTGCTTTGCGTGTCGCTGTTTGTACGGCTGATGTCATAATCGTTCTTCCCAAAAGTAGGGCGGGTTTCTCACCCGCTATCGTTGATTAGAACTGTCCACTGGGGCGATTTGATTCCGGGAATCGGCCAGATGTACAGCGGCATTCGAGAGATCGTGTGGCCGATTCCCGGAATCGTGGACAGTTACTTAGCGCTCGATCAGCCGGATGCGCTGATTGTAAATGTTCATAAACAACGATGTGGTCAGGCTAAAGAAGAGATAGATGCCCATGACCAGAGAGAAGACCTCAATCGCCCGTCCTGTCTGATTCAGAATTGTGTTGCCCGCCACCGCGAAAAGATCGGGATAACCCACCGCGATAGCCAGGGACGAATTCTTGGTCAGGTTCAGATATTGGCTGGTGAGAGGGGGAACAATCACTCGCAACGCCTGGGGAAAGATAATCAGGCGCAGAGTTTGAAAGCCGGTTAGCCCCAACGCGGTGGCGGCTTCCCGTTGGCCTTTGGTGACCGACTGAATGCCCGCCCGCACCGTCTCGGCGATGAAAGACGCGGTGTAGACAATCAGCCCGGTGAGCAGGGCCAGAAACTGCTGGCTGAAGACCCGTCCGCCCTGGGTGTTGAAGCCCACCAATTCCGGTGTAGTCAAGGTCAGAGGCTGGGGCAGCACAAACCAGCCGATCACCCCGACCACCACAAATGTGACCACAAACCAGAGGGTGAGCAACGGCATGCGTCCTGTGCGCTTGCCCTGTTCCTGCAAGAGCCGGGCCACGACAAAGGCCAGAATCAGCCCTACCAGCAGAATAAGGCGATAGGTGGGCCAGGAGTCGGTCGGCACACCCCAGGGGATGGCAATGCCCCGGTTGCTGAGGAAGGTGGGTCCGGGCAGAATCAGCGCTTCCTGCACACGGGGCAGCTTAAAGAACACCGCCTGTGCCCAAAAGATCAAGAGCAGCAGCAGAGGGATATTGCGGAAGATGTCGATATAGACCGCAGCGATCCGGCTCACCAAGAAGTTGGTGGAGAGCCGCATAATGCCGATGAGGGTTCCCCACAGTGTGGCAAAAAAGATGCCCAGAATGGCAACCTGGAGAGTATTGAGCAGCCCCACAATCAGCGCCCGCAAATAGGTGTCGGAGCGGGTGTAGGCGATGAGACTCTCGCCGATGTCAAAACCAGCGGTGGAGCGCAGAAAGCCGTAGTTGATGGCAACGCCTAACTGATTGCGCAGCGCGCTCACCATATTGCTATAAAAATAGGATAGCAGACCCACCGCAATGCCCACGACCACAATCTGGCTGATGACGCCCAGAACGCGTTCGTCGCGATAGAAGGGGGGTCTGGCCTGGCTAGCAGCGATTTGTTGCATCGTGCCTCCGTCTGGCGTGGCTAGACATTTGGTCAAGGGGGATGCACGGGGGAACAACCTTCCCGGAAGCTCAGAAACTTCCGGGAAGGTGTTTGCAGAGTTCGAACGAAGTCTTAGCGGATGGGCGGAGCGTAGAGCAGGCCGCCCTGGGTGTAGAGGCTGTTCAGGCCACGGGGCAGGTTGAAGACCGTGTCCGGGCCCAGGTTGGCATTGTAAATTTCGCCGTAATTGCCGACCTGCTTGATGACGTTGACAAAACAGTCGTTGGCCAGGCCGATCTTGGCGCAGAATTCGCCTTCCAAACCGAGCAGCTTCTTGATATTCGGATCTTCAGTGGTCATGAAGCTGTCCACATTGGCGCTGGTGATGCCCATCTCTTCGGCGGTGAAGGTGGCGTAGACAACCCAATTCACAATATCGAACCACTGATCATCACCGTGGCGCACGGCCGGCCCCAGGGGTTCTTTGGAGAGGGTCACGTCCATAATTTCGTGGGCGGACGGCTCAGCCAAAATGGTCTGGCGGGAAACAAGACCGGACTTGTCGGTGGTCCAGGCGTCGCAGCGCCCTTCTTCATAGGCAGTGGTCACTTCGTCGGCGGTCTCAAAAACAACCGGCTCGTAGGTGACACCGGCGGCGGCCATCTGGTCAGCCAGGTTCAGTTCGGTGGTGGTGCCGGTCTGCACGCAGACAGAAGCGCCGTTCAGGTCTTGCAGGGTCTTGATGCCGCTATCCTTGTGGACCATCATGCCCTGACCGTCGTAGAAGGTGGTGGGGCCGAAATTCATGCCCAGGTCGGTGTCCCGGGACATTGTCCAGGTGGTGTTGCGGATCAGCACGTCGCCCTCACCGCTCTGCAACACTGTGAAGCGCTCGGAAGCGGATGTGGCCCTGATTTCGTGCTTGCTGGGGTCGCCAAAGATGGCAGCAGCCAGCGCCTTGCAGTAGTCCACATCAAAGCCGCTGAAAACGCCTGCTTCATTCAGGAAGCCAAAGCCGGGCAGAGCGGAATTGCCCACACAGATCAACTTGCCCCGCTCCTTCACAATGTCCAGAGTGGACTTGGCGGTGGTCTGAGCTACAGGCGCGGCCGGTTCCTCGGATGTGACCGGGACCGCAGCCGGGGCCAGACAGGCGGCGATAATCATACCCACAACCATAGATACAATCATCCCCACAGTTTGGATCTTCTTGCCTTTCAACATTGCATTACTCCTTCTGATAGAAAAAGGGTGAACAGAAAACCTTTGGAATAGTATCGACAAGCAAACACAGTCAGACGGTTGCTGTACGATTACAAAGTACGATAAAGGGGAACTACGAATCGAAAACCAGTGAGCAGTAGAATCTGAGCGGTAGCTGCTCAACCTCATTCCGGGAATCGACCACTATCTGCCTGGGAATTCCCGTATTGGTCTGGTCGATTCCCGGAATGGGTCTCGTAGCCTGAGCAGTTACTCTGAGCGGGCGTGGCTGTGTGGACTGAAATTGCCCTGGCGCGTCAGAAAACCCCATCAAAATATGCGCGTGACTCAGTTTGGGTGGGTGCTTTGGCCCAACGCAGACCCCACTGCGGGAGAACGCAGAAACGGGTCGATTTCGTGGTCAAGAATTCAGTGATACACCGGTTTGGGAGGTTTTGGCCTCTTGTGAAAACACGTTGTGTTCGGAGGTGGGGCTACTATACAGGATTTGACTGATTTTTGCAAACTCTCCTATACGCCCGGTTGTAAGCTATTACAAACCGCTCCTGCTCGCATCAAACCTGCCAGGTTTTCCGAAACCTGGCAGGTCTGACGCCCCAACTTGTTTGGTCATCCCACCGGGCTAGGCTATAATTGCCCCAATCGATTTATTTCTGGAGAGTTTCCATGTCAACTGATTTGGTCAATTCAATTGCAACAGTGCTGGGTATAGTCGTTGCGCTTCTCGGTGCCTTTTTGTTTGCGTTCTGGATCGCCATGGGCATCTGGACCTTTAACGACATCCGTTCCCGTACCCGGGATTGGCTGGCGATTGGTCTGGCCTGTCTGCTCACCCTCATCTTCCCGCTGGTTGGGCTGATCCTCTATATGATGATTCGGCCCAAGGATACCCTGGCCGATGTCTATGACCGGGCGCTGGAAGAAGAGGCGATCCTGCGTGAGTTGGAAGAGAGCGTCACCTGTCATGAATGCGGCGTGCCTGTCAAAGGTGAGTGGGTCTTCTGCCCCAATTGCCACGCCCAGCAGCAGTATGCCTGCGCCAACTGCGGCACACTGGTCCGCCAGGAGTGGGACATCTGCGTGCGCTGTGGCACACCCCAGACGGGCGCATCCACGGGCTACAATCAGCCACCCCGCACCCAAAAGGTCGATCCCCGCACAGCCGAAGCCAATCTGGGCTATCGCCCTGTGCAGATGGGGGAGTAGCAGATAGTCAACAGCTATCAGTAATCAGTGGGCGTCCGACTGATGACTGTTGGCTGATGACTGCCAGCCGAATAAACTCCCACAAAAGAGCCGGGTGTCACCTCAGGTGACACCCGGCTCTTTTGTCCTCATTTCCCGGTGGGGGCGGCAGACCGTCGCCAGCCGCCCCCACCGGAGGAGGGAACATGAAATGCACAAAGGCGCGGATGTGGTCGAATTCGTGGACACGATTCCGGGAATCGGCCACACCTTCTCTCGAATGTCCCTGGTCATCTGGCCGATTCCCGGAATCAAGTCTGCTCGTCTACTTCGGAAAGCGCCGAGGACTTCGCATCAGATAAAGAGCAGTTGCGCTCCTTCGGCCTTCTCCAGAAATTCCATGGCGCCGACAATATCGTCCACTTCGTCGATCAGGTCTTCCCGGTCCAAATGCATCATATCGGAAGCCATACGGCAAGCGTAGATTTCAGCCCCGGCATCGTGAATCATTTCCAGAAACTCATGCACAGGCGGCATGGCCAGCTTCTCGATCTCCTTCCTCATCATCACTGTTGCCAGTCCGGTCATGCCGGGCAGACCGCCGACAAACTGAGGCATGTGCATGGCAGGATTGCCCACAGGCACAACTTTTAGCTGGTCCACATTCTTCTTGGAGATAATCTCCATCCCCCAGAAGGTGAAGAAAAGCATCACGTCAATGCCCATCATACGGGCGGCGTTGGCAAGTACCAGGCCAGGATAGGCCATGTCCAGCGTGCCCTTCGAGCAGATAATCGCGAGTTTGCGGTTTTCGTCCATTGGTATCCCTCACTCTTGGAAAATTGAATTGTTCAAGATTGATTGGTCAGCAGATGACAGTTGGTTCGATGGCGGGCGATTAGAGATTGGAGAT
>JACQGT010000307.1 GCA_016199425.1 Chloroflexota bacterium | reverse complement strand
GGTTTGCGGCGGTGAAAGAAGGGGAGAAGATGAAGGGGTGACAGGGTGACACGCTTTCGTCTGTCACCTTGTCACCCTGTCACCCTGTCACCTTGTCACCTTGTCATCTTTTACAGTACGCCTCGAAGCGGAAGCCCTGTGCGCCCAGCTCGGTCAGCACCGTTTCCAGCGCGGCCAGGGTAGCCGAGCGGTCATCGCCTCCGTCGTGCATGAGGACGATTGCGCCGTCGTAGGCACGCTCCAAGACCGGCGCGGCGATGGCTTCAGCGTCAGGTCTCTTCCAGTCCAGACTGTCGATATCCCAAATGACCACTTCGTAGCCCTGGCCGACGACTGTATTCCAGGCCGCGGGGGGCAGGATGCCATAGGGTGGGCGAAAGCAGGCGGCCTGGTTGTCCACACCGATGGCGGTCTGGGTGGCGATCAGCTCCCAGGCCACCCGATCCACACTCAGTTTGTCGAGATGGGAATGGTAGTAGGTGTGGTTGGCGACGCCGTGACCCTCGTCGATCTCCCGCTGGATCAGATCCGGGTAGATGTTGGCGTAGATGCCGACGACAAAAAAAGTCGCCTGGGCCTGGAAACGGGCCAGGAGATCGAGGAATTGGGGCGTGTACTCCTCGTGGGGCCCGTCGTCAAAGGTGAGATAGAGCACTTTTTCACGGGGAATGCCGGGAATAAAGACCACCTGGCCGGGTATAGGTGGTCTACTCAGGCGCAATCCGTTGTAGTCGATGAGATCGGGCAGGGCCACCCGATGGCGGGCCGCGATCTGATCCCAGCGTTCGCCGGGCTGGACGACGTGCTGGGCCGGGCGCAGAGCCAGGGGCGTGTCGCCGGCGCGTAGCTGCTCGCCGGGCAGCCCGTAGAAGACAAATGGCACGCCGCCGACGCTCTCTTGGGTCGGCTGGGTGGGCGGGATGGCAAGCGCCTGGCCGATAGCCAACTGGTTGCCATTGCCGATGGCGTTGCGGGCCATCAGCTCGGCCAGGGGAACCCGGTAGCGGGCGGCGATTTTGGAAAGGGTTTCGTCCCGGCGCACCAGATGGGTCAGGATCATCAGTTCGCCATCGGTCCGATGCAACCCATCGCTTTCCAGGACAAAAGCGGTGTCGATGGCCTCTTCTCCCGCGGCCAGGGATGCCAGCACTTTGCCATCGGCGATGGCAAGGCCGGTCACATGCAGCGCGAGGCTGAAGGTGACACCGGCGGCGACAGTTTCCGTTCCGTCAGCACCGCCCAGCAGGACGAGCAACTCCCAGCGCGTGCCGCCCGCGTAGGGTCCCCGGCGACTGGCGTGGGTTTCCAGAAGCAGCGCCCGGTCGTCGATGGCGTCGCCGTTCAGATCGCCCACCGCCTGCAATTCGGACGTGCGCACCTCAAGCCCGCTGTCTAATTGCGCCGACCAGCCGTTGTCTCGCCGATTCGGTAGGAGAGTGACGAAGCCTGCGCTTGTCCAGCGGTAGGGGACGAGAAGCGCGCTGCGAGGAGGAGCAGGGGGTGGGGTTGCCCGTTCCTCCGCGGCCGCGGGCAGTGTACTTGCCAGAAAGAGCAGAATAGCGAGAATAAGAGCAGGTGTACGCATTGGGCAACCGCAGGTGGTGGGTGGAATGGGGGCAGAATACCACCGGGCGGCGCGGAACGCAAACGGGCAGCGGAGAAGGGAGGAAGGGATGACAAGAGGAAGGGATGACAAGAGGAAGGGATGATAGGGACGATTCCTTCATCCCTTCCTCCCTTCCTGCTGACGAATCTATCTGAAATTGAAGAGGAGAGATCGATGACAGTTATCCGCTGGGGCATTATCGGCTGTGGGGATGTGTGCGAAGTGAAGAGTGGGCCGGGATTTCAGAAGGCGCGCAACTCGGCGCTGACAGCAGTGATGCGGCGCAACGGGGAGCTGGCCGCGGACTTTGCCCGCCGCCACGGCGTGCCCCGCTGGTACGACGACGCCCAGGCCCTCATCGACGACCCCGAAGTGGACGCGGTCTACGTAGCCACGCCGCCCAGTTCCCACAAAGAATACACCCTGCGGGCCGCGGCCGCGGGCAAGCCGGTCTATGTGGAGAAGCCAATGGCTCCCACCTATACCGACTGTGTGGAGATGATTGAAGCGTGCCGGGCGGCCACTGCTCTCCCCCCAGGATTGGGGGGTCGGGGGGGCGTCCCTCTCTGGGTGGGCTACTACCGGCGGCGGCTGCCCAAATTTGTCAAAATTCAGGAGTTGCTGGCCAGCGGCGTCATCGGCGACGTGCGTTCGGTGGCTATCCGCCTGCGCCAGCCCGTCTCGGCCCAACTCCACCGGCCCGGCACGCCGATGGACCTGGCTGATACGTTCGACAAGCTCAGTACAAGTCTGCCCTGGCGGGTGAACCCGGCCATCGCCGGCGGTGGGCTTTTCCTGGACCTGGCCAGCCATATGCTGGATATTGTGGATCTGCTGGTGGGGCCGATCCGCCACGTCTCCGGTTTTGCCACCAATCAGGGCGGCCACTACCCGGCGGAGGATATCGTCGCGGGTAGTTTCGCTTTTGAAAACGGCGCATTGGGCGCGGGTTCCTGGTTTTTCACCGCCGCCGACCGGCTGGACTGGACCGAACTGGAGGGTCCTCTGGGACGCATCGGCTACGTCTGTTTCGACGCCAGCCCGATTCAGTTGACGACGGCAGAGGGCGTGCAGGAGATTCCCGTCACCCAACCGGCGCACGTCCATCAGCCGCTGATCCAGACGATTGTGGACGAACTCAACGGCCAGGGACGCTGCCCCAGCACAGGCGAGAGCGCCGCGCGCACCACGTGGATGATGGACCAGATGCTGGCCGGATGGCGGGGCAGAGAATGAATCCACATCGCTTCAGTGCTTCTGCTCTTCTTGACGAACCCCTACACAGTTGTTACACTGCACATAAATTACAGACTGTACATACTGTATTTTCGTTTGCGCGTTCTTTGGCGAGAGGTACACACAAATGGAATTGACACTTGGCATTACAGAAGCCCGTAGCAGGCTGGGCGAGATTGTCGATAAGGCGCGCTATCTGGGCGAGACAGTTGTCCTGATGAAAAGTGGCAAGCCGGCGGCGGCGATTGTGCCCTATGCTCTGTTAGAACAATGGCGGCGCGAAAGGGAAAAGCTATTTGCTGTAGTCGATGAGGTGCAAGAGCACAATGCTGACATGAAGATGAACGAAGACGAACTGATGGATTTCATCGTTGAAGTAATCCATGAGATCCGATCACAGGCATAGAAAGTGACCCCGACTCATGCGCATTGTGCTTGACACGAATGTCCTGATCAGCTCCCTTTTCAAACGGGAAAGTACATCAGCCCAGATTCTCTCTCTTTGGCGCGCTGGCGAATTTGAATTACTCATCTCTCCTGAAGTGCTATCTGAACTCAAACGCGTAATCGAATATCCGCGCGTCCAAAGGCGACTCATTTACACCGAGCAAGAAATCGCACACTTCCTTGACTTGCTCACGATGGCTGGTACGCTCCTTTCCCCGCAAGATACATTGACTGTTGTCAAAGACGATCCGCACGACGACAAGTTTGTGACGCTGGCTGTCGCCGGGCAAGCGGAGTATCTGGTATCGGGCGACAACCACCTTCTCAATGTGGCTTCCATCTTCGGGGTGACTGTCGTGACGCCGCGTGCTTTTTTGAGTCTTTGGGAGGCACAGCGTGAAAGTGGTCAGATAGTATGAACCTTCTCACCCTCGAAGCGGTCTCCAAGCAGTACTCCGAGCGCCTGCTGCTGGACAAAGTGAATCTTTCCATCAACAGCGGCGAACGCATCGGGCTGATCGGCGTGAATGGCAGCGGCAAGACGACGCTCCTGCGTCTGATTGCGGGCGAGGAAGCCCCCGACAGCGGCAACGTCACCCTCTGGGGCCACGTGCGCGTGGAGTTTCTGCGCCAGGAACCGGTGTTGGACGACAGCGCCACCGTCCTGGACCAGCTATTCCGCAGCGATTCGCCTCAAATGCAACTGCTGGCCGCCTATGAATCCACCAGCCAGCGGCTGGAGCGCACCCCCCACGACAGCGGGTTGCAGCGCCAGTTTCTCGAACTCTCGGCGCAGATGGGACAGAGCGGCGGCTGGGCCGCCGAAGCCAACGCCAAAGCCATCTTGACCAGATTGGGCATCGACGACTTCGACGCATTGGTGGGTACCCTCAGCGGCGGCCAGCGCAAACGGGTGGCCCTGGCCCGGGCCCTCATCGACCGCGCCGATCTGCTCATTCTGGACGAGCCGACCAACCACATCGACGCCGAAACGGTGGATTGGCTGGAGGAATATCTGGTCACGACGCCGGGTGCGCTGCTGATGGTAACCCACGACCGCTACTTTCTGGACCGGGTGGTCAACCGCATTGTGGAATTGGACCGGCGCGAGTTGGTCCTCTACCCAGGCAACTATAGCCGCTATCTGGAACTGCGCGAGGAGCGCCACGAAAAACTGGCCGCGGTGGAGCAGAAGCGCCGCCAATTTCTCAAACGGGAGTTGGAGTGGGTGCGCCGCATGCCGATGGCGCGCGGCACAAAGCAGAAGGCGCGCAAGGATCGCTTTGCCGAAATTGAGCGCATCGTCTACGACTCCGGTGAGGAGCGGGTGGCCATGGCCCTGGCCTCGCGGCGGTTGGGCACAAAAGTGCTGACCGCCACAGGGCTGGTCAAAGCCTATGACGGCGCGCGAGTAGTGGATGGGGTGGACTTCCATCTGGAGCCGGGGGATCGTCTGGGCATTCTCGGACCCAACGGCGCGGGCAAAAGCACCTTCCTGGAGCTTCTGGCTGGCAAACTCGCTCCGGACGCGGGTACGCTGGAGTGGGGCGAGACAGTCGCGGTGGGCTACTACGACCAGAACGCCGACGATTGGGAAGAGCGCAAGCGGCTGTTGGAATTTATCGAGGAGGAAGCGTCGCTGATCCGCACGAAGGAGGGCGAGCGGGTGGAAGCGGCCCAGATGCTGGAGTGGTTTCTCTTCCCGCGGGGGATGCAGTGGGGGCGCATCAGCAGTCTGAGCGGCGGCGAACGGCGGCGGCTCTATCTGCTGCGCACACTGATCCACCAGCCCAATGTGCTGCTCCTGGACGAGCCGACCAACGATTTGGATGTGCAGACTCTGTCTGTGTTGGAAGAGTTTTTGGATCACTTCAACGGCTGCCTGATCGTCGTCAGCCATGACCGCTATTTTCTGGACCGCACGGTGGACTTCATTCTGCCCTGCGAGAATGGCAAGCTGGGCAAGCGTTATCCCGCACCCTATGAGAGTTACAGGAGATTGCGGGATGAGGAGATGCTGGGGGAGAAGATCGCCAGCCCGCCCCCCTACCCCCCCAAGATTGGGGGGCAGGGGGGCAGCGCAACCCGCGCCGCCAACGAGCGCAAAAAACTCACGTGGAACGAGCAGCGGGAATTGGAGCAGCTAGAAGCGGGTATCGCCGGTTGGGAGGAGGAGCAGGCCGCGTTGCAGGCCGCCATCAATCAGGGCGGTGAGGAGTACACACGCATCCAGGCCCTGGCCGATCAGCTACAGAGCGTGGAAAGGTCGCTGGAAAATGCCTTCGAGCGTTGGGCAGAACTGGCCGAGCGGGCGGGGTGAGAAGAAGATTCACCGCGGAGGGGAGAGAGAGGGAGAAGTGTCGGTGATCAAAATGAAACGTGAGCTCATCCACCGATCTCACGTCTCACGTCTTCACATCTCACTCTGCCCCGTCAGTCATCATTCGCACCAGCCAGTGCGCGTACCTGCTCCCCAACTGATGCCGAGTAGGGCTGCAAGGCATACGGTTGGATAAGGACGTCTGCTGGCAGCCCCAGTCCGGTTTGCAGCTTCCGTATCATCTCCAGGGAAAGCGGACGCCGGCGATTGAGTACCTCAGAGGCGCGTGCCCGTGACCCCAGATACGGTTCCAGGTCGCGGCGGGTCAAGCCGCGCGCCTCCATCACGTGCAGAATCAACTCAATCGGATCAGGGGTGGAAATCGGATAGTGCTCCGCTTCATAGGCTTCCACGAGCATCACCAACACATCCAGGCAGTCAGCCTCCTGTGTGCCGGGTTCAGCCACCCATAGCTCCTCGATTTCTTCGAGGGCTGTTTCATAATCTTCTTCGTTGCGAATCGGTCGAATGGTTGTCATCATCTCGTCTCAAATCGTCTCCGCATCGATGCGGTCATACTCGGCATGGGTGCCAACAAAACGAATGAACAAGCGCCCTTTGCGATACGCCACCAACACGACGAGGCGATAGTCGTTGCCCTTGATGTTGAAGACTACCCGGTTATTGTCAATCATACTGGCTGTGCCATAATCGGCCTTGATGTCGGTCGGTGTACGCCACTGCGCTCGTTTGGCAATCAGATACCACGCCCGCAAGGGTTGTTCCGCATCAGGATGTTTCTCCCAGAACAGGCGCAGTAGCTTCAGCGAAACGATGTGCATGACCGGATTCTAGCATGTTCCCCCACAGGGAACAAATCGAGCGCAGTTGAATTGCTACGGTTTCGCCACATACGCCAAAATCGTGCGCGGGTGGTTGTCTGTCACCAGCAGAAAGCCCCGCTCACCCAGACGGGCGATGCCTTCCCAGTTGCGCGCGTCGGCTTCTAGCAGTTCCAGATAGACGGGTGGCGTACCGGCAAAGCGGACGGCGTTATCGCTGATCTGAAACTCCACCAGCCGCTCCACCTGGGGCAGGTTACTCACCAGCAGACGCAGCAGGGAGTCTCTGCCCGGTCTCAGTTTCACATCGCCGGGATAGAAATAGTTGATGGCCCAGAAGCGGCCATTTTCATCCGCGGGTGTGGCGTCGGTGATGCGATATTCCACCGGCGGGAAGGGCAGCGGCTCCAGGGGCGTCAGGTCGGCGCTGAAGCGGTGGGCCACAGGCTGCGCGTTCACCAGCCGCCCATTGGCTTCGTAAATGGTCAGGAGCGTTGCGTCGTCACCACTGCCCGCCAGGACAATCGCCTCGTCCGTCAAATTGCCTATTTTGGTCTGGGGCGTGATGGCAAGCGCCGAGGCCAGGTCGATGTGCAAGACGCTCAGGTCTGGCTCCACCCGTCCGGCCAATATCCAGCCCAGCATCGCATCCGTCGGGCGGGTCTCCACCGTCAGATAGACCCGCTTTCCATCAAAGACAAGCGACTCGAAGCCCTCGTAGCCAGGAAAGCGTGCGCGCAGCCCCGGCGCATCGATGGGCAGAAGGCGGGGTGTCAACGGTCCAGCCAGACTTCCCTCCACAAAGGCTTCAATCTCCGCCCGATCCAATACAAAAAACGCGCCATCCCCAGAACCGAAGCGACTGGGGTATTGGGGCAGCAGCACCAGATATTCGCCGTACCAGGCCATCCCGGAAAGTTCAGCTCTGGTGCTGGCGGCTGGACCGGCCAGAGGAATTTCCAGAATAGGCTGCGGGACGGAGAGCGCCGCTGTTGCCGTCGGTGGCGCTGCGCCGGGGATGGGCGGGGCGGTAGGCGTCGCCGTTGGATAGGCGGTGGGCGAGGGGGTGGCGAGAAGCGTCGGTATAGCCGCGGCCGCGGCGGGGAGGAGCGGCGGCGCGGAGAGAGCGCAGGCGCACAGGAGCAGGGAGAAAAGCGCGGCCACACCCAATTGATAGATCACACCTGCGGCGTGGCGCACGCCGACTTTCCCTGAAAATCCAGAACGGAAATCGACTTTACCCATCAGCGCGCTTCGTCTCTTGGACAGGCAGGGCATAGGCCGGCACAGCGGCGCGGCGGGTAGCAATGCCATCGTGATAAGTTACCAGCCAGGAGGGCATCCAGCCCACGGCTACGAACTCCACATCCACATCTGTGCGCCGGGGCTTCACATCTTCGCTGGTCAGGTCGTCCAGCAGCTCGGCCCACTTGCGGGTAATCTCGTCGGCAGCGCTCTCCAGTTCTTTCTGCAACCCCGCAATCTCTTCCTGCAAATCTGTGATCTCTTCCTGTGTGCGTTCGATATCGCCCTTGGCTTTGGATGTCATGCGCCGTTTGCTGACCGCAGTGCTGAGCACCCGGCTGCCGCGCCGTCCCAAAAAGACATTCAGCACCGTTTCGCCCAGGCTGACCCACTCCTGTTGCTTACGTGAGCTAAGCTCGGCCTCGTCCTGGGCCAAATCCTTCTCATTCCGATCCAGCTTGTCCTGTAGCCGGTCCAGTTGGGTGCGGTATTTGCTGCGCAGTTTATCCACTTCGGCGTCCCGCTGTTGCCGGGCAGCGTCCTGCAAACGGATGCGAAAGGCGCGGTCACTTTCGCCCGGCTGCTGATGAATGCCCAGCGTTGCGTGGGTGGTGAGGGTCAGTCGCTTGTTGTAGTAGAGCCAATCGGAGAGGTCGCTGGCAATCGCACGCAGCTCCCGTTCGGTGTTGATCTCCTCTGGCACGGACGCAAAGAAGGGGCCTTCGGCGGTTTCGGCGCGAGCCGGGCTGCGCTCCAGAGCAGAAAGCGTCAGCGGGAGAGCGTCGGCCCGACCCCAGTCGATATTTGTCAGAGCACTGCTGGTCACAGGCGAGAGCAGCACAAAGTCCTGTTTTTCGTCGATCTTGCGGGCGCGATCCAAAAAGTGTACACTGGCCGCGCCCAGTACAGCCGGTTCGTAGATCATCTGTACCGTTTTCACGTCGATGGCCCGCCCCGCATCGTCCGCCACCACCTTCACCGCACGGGAGCGACTCATATCCACAGGCAGATAGGCCTGGGCCACGGACGGGTCCAGCGCCGCTTGAACAGTCGAAAAGCCTTTTGGCGCACTGGGTTCGGCAGGCCGGGCCGCCGCGGCGGGCATAGACACGGCTGGGATCGGCGCGGCCTCAGCAGTTGTCTGGCGCACGTGTGGCGTGGGAACTGCTTCCACGTGGCTGGCAGCCAGGGCAGCCAGCGCCGCTTTCTTGGGTGCCATCAGTTCCCGCACCTGGGGACGGGTCAACGGCCCGCGCAGATAGCTCATCGCCCAACGGGTCTGAAAGACGACCGGCCCATCCTCATGCACATTGTTCATCAGAAAAATGCGGCTGCTCAGGGCGGTGATGAGTGTGTCGTAGTCCACCGCATCGCTGGAACGGCCCGCCTCGGCAATCGCACCTTTCAGCCCCTGCAACACCCGCTCCTTGTCCCGCTCGGCCTGGAGCTTGCCGATAAACCAGGTGCCGGCGTTGGTCAAGCCTTTGTAGTCGATGTCCACCGGGTTCTGTGTCACCAGCACAGCGCCCAACCCGAAAGCTCTGGCCTGTTTCAGCAGCGTGAGCAGCGGCTTTTTGGAGGGCGGCTCCTGCACGGGCGGGAAGAAGCCAAAAATCTCGTCGAAGTAGAGCAGGGCGCGCAGACTGGTCGTGCCGGTCTGCCCGCGCATCCACGTAACCAGCGCTTCCAGCAGGAGGGTGACAAAGAACATCCGCTCGCTGTCGCTGAGATGGGCGATGTAAAAAATGCTGTGGCGGGGTTTGCCTTCGGCGGTAAAAAAGAGGTGGTCGATGTCCAGGGGGTCGCCTTGCAGCCAGGCCTGGAAAGTGGGCGCAGCCATCAAATTGTTGAAAGCCATGGCCAGCCCGAAACGGTCCTTCTGGGGAAAGAAGGTGTCCACATCGAAGACACCCAACTGGCGCACGGGCGGCGTCTGGATAGCCAGAATCAGTTTCGCCAGGTCCAGGTCCTCGCCCCGCCGCCAGTAGTACTCGAAAATGTTGGAAAGCAGAATCGCCTCCCGGCTGCGCACCGGATCCGCGTCGACGCCCACCAGCCCCAGCAGCGCGGCGGTTGTCCCCGCGATGCGGTCGCGGATAGCTTCGGCGTCGCTGTCGAAGCTCAGTTTGGGCGCGGCCAGGCTGCCCAGAATGCTCACCGGCACGCCTGCGTCCGAGCCGGGGGTGTAGACGGTGTAGTCCACCGCATCTTTGAGCATCTGAATGCGCTCAGGCCCCTGTCCCCAGTCGGCCAGCCCCTTGCGCCACATCTGCGCGGTGGCTGCGGCGTATTCATCGACGGTCTGCCCCTTGCGCCGGGCGTCGTCCGCGTTGATCCACGGGCGAAAGTCGCTGGGCAGCAGGTCGGGGAATTGGAGGAGCAGATTGGTCAGGTCGCCTTTGGGGTCGATGATCAGCGCCGGCACTTTGTCTATGGCCGCTTCTTCCAGCAGACCGATGCAGAGACCCGTCTTGCCGCTGCCCGTCATCCCCACACAGACGGCGTGGGTGGTCAGGTCCCGGGCGTCGTAGTCGATGGGCGTATTCAACTGTTCGCCAGTCTGGGGATCGATTTCTGCGCCGAGATAGAAGGCGCCAAGACGTTCGGGTGGGGCTTGCATAGGGAACTCCATAGTGCGTATTGCATAAGGTGGCAAAGCCACAAGCTGTCGTGTGCAGATCGGATC
>JACQGT010000306.1 GCA_016199425.1 Chloroflexota bacterium | reverse complement strand
ACCCCATTCCGTCCTACGGGTTGCGACGACGGCCCACGAACAATCGAAGGGCGGATTGGTAATCCGCCCGGAGTGGACGGGGCCCAAAGGGCACCCCCATTCCGTCCTACGGGTTGCGACGACGGCCCAGGAGCAGCAGAAAGGTGAGAAGCGGCCACACCCACGCGTATTCCCCCGGCCCGCCCGCGCCGGTGCGGGCTTCGATGCGGCGGATGTGGAGCAGCCGGTAATCGGCGGTGGCGCGGGCAATCTCGGCGTCGGACGTGGTGTGGGGGTTGAAGCCGCCAAAGAGAGGCGTGGCAAAGCCGCTGTCGATGAGTACCCGGCGCAGCTTCCCGGCGTGGCCCTCCAGCCCGGTCACGTCTTCCACCACCCCGGCCCACCAGCCGTCGGGTAGCCAGACCTCCACTTTTGGGTTGACCCGTGTATTGCGTACCCAATCGGCCGTCCGCCCAAAACCCGCAGTCACGTAAATCTCCCCGTCGATGAGCGTATAATTGACGGGTGTGCGCCGGGGCAGCCCACTCTTGCGCCCGGTGTGGGTGATGACCAGATAACGGCCAAAGACTGTAGGCCAGACACTCAACAGCGGTCCAAAACCCAGCCGCCAAAGCCAGAGCATCCCGATGTTCATATATTTGAAGAAGTAGCGGAGGGATTCCATTGGGGAGACTCCTCTATTGGGTGGATGTCGCCGGAAACGAGAAACGTGAAACGTGAGGGCAATCGGCCTTTCTCACGTTTCACGTTTCTCGTTTCCGTATACATTGTCAACCTCACTCTACCGGCAAGGGTTGGTCGTCGCCTACTTCGGTGGGTGCATGGGCATAACCACGTGCAGAAACTCCTCCGTGCCCATCCCCACGGGACGAATAGTGCCGGGCCGGTTGGATTGGGTGGTTTCGATCACCACCTGGGGTTCGCTGATCTGGCTGAGCACGTCGATGAGATAGCGGGCGTTGAAGGTGATTTCCAGATCGCCGCCCTCTACCATCGCGTCCAGTTGGTTCACATTGTCGCCCATCTCCGTGCTGACCGCGGCCAGTTGCAGAGTGCCCGGCTCCTCGCCGTTGCCGGGCTGGATGCCCAGGCGCACGATATTGGCGTTGTCCCGGGCGAAGAGGTGGGCCACTTTCACCGCCTGCAAGAGTGCATCCGTAGGGACAATTGCGCGGGTGGTGTGAGTTTTGGGGATAATGGCCCGGTAGTCGGGGAAGCGGGCGTCGATGAGTTGGCTGACCAGATCGACCTGGTGGAACGCCCCCCGACTCTCTGTGCCTTTGCCCCACACCCGGAAGAGAATCTGGTTGCGGGCCTGGGTCACTGTGACCTGGACGGGCTTCTCGTCGTCCGCGTCGGAGATGACCCGGCCCAATTCGCCCAGGCTGCGGGCGGGTACGATGACAGTCATATCCTCGGCAAAGGGCTGCTCCAATTCCACGCTGCGTACGCTGAGCCGGTAACCGTCCGTGGCCGCCATAGCCAGCCGATCGTTTTTGAAGGCCACTTCCACGCCGGTAAGGGTGGGGCGGCTCTCGTCCGTGGCCGCGGCAAAGACCACCTGTTCGATCATCTTGCGCAAGCCCGCGGTTTCCAGGGCGATGGTGCTGCCTTCCAGCACAACCGCGGTCTCCTCCGGTCCTTCACCGTTGTCCACGGTGGGGATGATGGGAAATTCCGCGGCGTCGATGCCTTTGATGTTGGCTTCGTAGCGGGCGCATTGGAGATGGAGGGTCTGGGTGCGCACGGAGAGTTCCAGATCGATGCGCTCGGCGGGCAGGCTGTTGACGAACTCGGCCAGCAGACGGGCGGGCACGGTCACCGCGCCCTCGTCGTCCACCCGCGCCCCGATCCAGCAGTTGATGCCGATCTCCAGATTGGTGGCGGCCAAGCGCAGTTGGTTGTCTTTGGCTTCCAGCAGAATGTTGCCCAACACAGGCAATGTGCTGCGGGACGAAACCGCCCGGCCCACAATCGAAAGTCCTTTGGCGAGATTTTCCTGAAAGCAGCTAACCTTCACTGCGGGCCTCCTGTATGGGATGGGACGCGGCACCCAGAGGATGCCCGGCGGATTGGGTGGATGGATACGAACTGTCGGTCTGTGCGCTAGAGAACGTTTCCCTGCGCTTATCGGGGTTAGAATTGTGTGAATCTTACCACATCTGCCCAGGAGTAACAAACCTTTCGCCAGTCTTGGAAATGTAACGCAATCCGTCAGCTTGCGTTACATTGCGCAGGCCCTTCGTCGGGTGGTATACTACCCCCAATTGACAAAGGAGAGACAAAATGGAATACCGAACACTGGGCAAGACTGGACTGAAGGTATCTACGCTGGGCTTCGGCTGCGGCGCGATTGGCGGGCTGCTGGTGCGCGGCCACTATCCGGATATGCGCGCCACTGTCGCCAGGGCCATCGAGCTGGGCGTCACCTATTTTGACACGGCTTCGATGTATGGCAACGGCCAGTCCGAGGCCAATTTGGGCGCAGTACTGCGGGAGCTGGGCGAGGACAAAGGCGACCGGGTGGTGCTCGGCACAAAAGTCCGGCTAGGCGCTGACGCGGTCGGACGTATTTCTGCCGCTGTCACAGAGTCTGTGGAAGCCAGTCTGCGTCGCCTGGGCCGGGAGCAGGTGGACCTGATCCAATTCCACAACCGCCTGGGAGCCGTCAGCCGACCAGTCGAGGATCACTGGTCCGTGGCCGATCTTCTGGAAGTGGCGGAGACATTCGACCGCTTGCGGGGGCAGGGAAAAGTGCGTTTCTGGGGCTTCACAGGGCTGGGCGAACCGGCTGTGATCCTCGATGCTATCCAAACTGGTGTATTGCACAGCGTCCAGAGCTGCTACAATCTGCTCAACCCCAGCGCGGGCCGTGCCGTGAACGACGACTTCCCCTATGAGAACTACAGCCAGATGATCGACGCGGCCGGGACGGCGGGGATGGGCGTCATCGCCATTCGTGTGCTGGCCGGGGGCGCGCTGGCCGGGACGCTTGACCGTCATCCCGTGGCTGCACCTGCCCCCAACCCCATCGGCTCAGCCCGTGACTACGCCAGCGATGTGGCCCACGCGCAACGTTTCGCTTGCCTGGTACACGAAGGTTACACAGAGACCCTGGCCGAAGCCGCCATCCGCTTTGTGATCAGTAAACCGGCGGTCTCCACCGCGCTGGTAGGAACGTCCAACCAGGAGCAGTTGGAAGCAGCCGTGGCCGCGGTGGAGCGGGGACCCTTACCCGCGCCCGCCCTGGCAAGAATTGCCGATACCATCTGACCTAAAAAAGGACACGGATTGACACGGATACACACGGATTTGCACGGATAAAAAAATCTGCGAGAATCTGTCGGGTACCCTTTGGGTGCTGCCGGGTGCCCTCTGGACGCAGCGTTCCTCTTTTCATCTACCACCGATGCCTTCACTGATTATTGCCTCCTTTCTGCTGGGAATCGCCTTCTGCGCGCCGCCGGGGGTTGTAACCGCCGAGTCGATCCGTCGGGGATTGGCCCGGGGCTTTCGGCCGGCTCTCGCCGTGCAACTGGGCAGCCTCATCGGTGATGCTACCTGGGCGCTGGTGGCTCTGGTCGGCATCGCCTTTCTTGTGGAGATTCCGCTGGTGCGGCTGCTTGTGGGACTGGCGGGTGTCGTCTTTCTCCTGCGCCTGGCCTGGAGTGCCCTGGCCGATGCACGACGGGGTGAAATGCCGGATGCGGGCGCACAGAAGCGCCAGGGCGATTTTGTCATCGGCGCTCTGCTTTCTCTGAGCAATCCCTATGCGATCGCCTTTTGGCTGGGCGTCGGCACATCGGCCCTCACGACAATTGTCGCCATCCCTGGCTTCGCCGACTACACTGCTTTCTTCCTGGCATTTATGGCTGGCGCAACCCTCTATTGTTTTTTGATGGCCGGACTGATCGCCTGGGGACGGCGCTTTGTCAACGCCCGTTTTTTCCAGGCGGTTAATCTGCTCTGTGGCGGCTTTCTGGCCTGGTTTGCAGTGCAGCTTCTGTGGAATCTCGTCCAATCAGACCTGCCATTTTAATTGGGTAAGGGCGCTGCTTGCTACGCCTGACGCACAACAGGCGCAGCAAGCAGCGCCCCTACGACTTTCCTGCTGATCGACGCTTGAGGAGACCCGCTGGCGGATGAGAACGTTTATCGCTATAGAAATCCCCAAACAACTCCGCGACCGTCTAACGGCAGTATGCGTTGAACTGGCCGCGCTGTTGTCAGACGACAAGTTTGCGCCTCTGTTGCGCTGGAGCGATAGCGGGAAGTATCATCTCACCCTCCGTTTTCTGGGGGAGACGACGCCAGCGCAGCGTCAGTCGATTGGCAAAATGCTGGGAGAAGTGACGGCAAACTGTCCGCCTTTCTCACTTGCACTGGACGGATTGGGAGCATTTCCCAATTGGCGCAAGATGCGGGTGCTGTGGGTTGGGATGACGGGAGATGTGGAGTCACTGGGACGGCTACAGGCAGAGATCGAGCGGGGGACGCGGACATGCGGATTTGCCGCCGAAAGCGCTGCTTTTCATCCCCACACAACCCTTGCCCGTGTCAGCCGGGAAGCCGACAACGTTCCGATCTCTCAGGCCGGTGCTCTTTTGGCCGCGCAAACAGTACTGGCCCAATCTCTGGGCCAGTGGACAGTCTCGGAGTTGGTTTTGATGCGCAGCGATTTGCAGCCGGGTGGAGCGGTGTATACGCCCCAGAGCCGTTATCGCCTCGGCGGATAGCCGCTTTATTCCCGAAGTGTGCGCTGTTCCTGTTGCACCCACTGCGGGTGTACGGGCGACGTTGGGGAAAGTACCCTTTCATCGACTGCCCCATTACTCTGGTCGACACCACCGATTGTTGACCGGCTTTCCACAAACCCTTGCTCTTCCGTGTGATTTGCTGCGGTCGCCATCTCAATGCCGTGGGCCAGCGCCGCCACGGGTACACAGATCAGACTAGCCATCACAAATCCCCAGACCAGCAACGCCACGCCGCCGATCACCTGGGCCTGCAACTGTCCCGGAAAGTCCGCCACAAAACCCGATGCCGCCACCAGCCCGGTGACTCCCTGCCATGTAACGCCCAGATAGCTGCCTACGCCTGTGTTTTGCCAGCCCGCGCCAACCGAGCCATCGGCAAAAAAACCGACGGAAATCAGCCCCAGCAGGGCAGGGATGGTTGTCATGCTGACGATGCCCGCCATATCGTTCAAACGCAGAAGGCGATTGACCGCGAAGGTGACGAAGGGAACCGAACCACCAGCCAACAACCCGACCAGCAGAGCGGCTGTGGGGGTGATAAATGGCCCTGCGCCCAGCCCGGCAATGGCTCCTGCGGCTATGCCCCTGGCCGCCATCAGCGGGTCGCTTTCGCCCGTGACAAACCAGGTGTAGAGAACGGGGATGAGCGAGCCGGAGATGACAAAGAGCAGACTATTGACACTGCCCCGCAGGGGGCCTAGCTCGCCGATGATCCCTGCCTGGATGGGGTTTGACCAACTCCACCCCAGCACGCCTACAGGCAGCAGGAGCGCGCCAACCACAGCCAGCATGGGCAGGTGTACGGTCGGGAGATTGGGATCGGCCAGAGCGCGGGGGGATTGGCGGGGCAGCCAGACCAGCAGGGCGGCGCAGGTGACCCCGGCTGCCACCAAAAAGACGCTGCCCGCGCCGCCGAAATCCACCATCCCGTGGCCGATGCCCAGGTTGCGCCCCAGAGCCGCCAGCCAGCCGCCCCCCTGCACCCAGTTCCCGGCCAGAGGATAGAGAAATGCGCCGGTGCTCAGGGCCAATACCAGCGCTGCCACCGCCGGCGCACGCCCGCGCAGGGCCAGAACGGGCAAGAGCGCAGCCGTGGCCGCCCAGGGCAAATGGGCCAGGAAGAGGGCAAAAGCCGCGGGTGTCATGCCCTCGCCGCCGAGAAACCAGCCGCTCAGCCCGGCCATGCCCCAGCCGCTGCCCCAGTTGGCGGGCAGCGCGCTCCATTCCCACACCAACCCCATCAGTCCGGGGTCAGAGTAAAAGAGACCGACGCCGCCAAACTGCAAGGCAAAACCGACTGCCCAGTAGCCCATTCCTGCCAGACCGATGGCGGCCAGACCGGCCAATGCCGCGGCCCACGCACGGTCTGGGTCCAGTCCGGCCGCGCCGATCAACACAAGACCGGCCGGCACCAGAAAGGAGAGGCTGGCGGCCACAAGATACCAATCATTTGTTACATCCATTGGCTGACATCCTGCCTTGAAAAATCGTCCTGAGTCCGAAGTCCTGAGTCGTTTTTCATCCCTTCGACAAGGGTTTCGACAGGCTCAACCCAAGTCAGGACACCGCGCCCGTGGCGCTCGACGGTGCATGAAGAACTGAATTGGATCAGACCGTAGGTTGGGTTCTTCCGGCGCAAAGCGCAAGGGGATGCCCTCTCGCTTCTGCCGGAAGAACCCAACCTACCAGAAATATGAGCAATCATACCAAAAAGCTCTCTCTAGCCCAAATGTGTGGTAAAGTAGGCTGGTGCATGGCTGATTCCGGGAATGGACCAGGCCTTGCTTCTAAACGAAGAACCGTCTGCTCCATTCTTAGTAGACCGCGATGCTCCGGGCGTGGTCCGTGACCCGCCCGCCGGTCACGGACCGGCGAGGAGCATCTGTTGCGGTCTACTGATTCCCGGAATCGTATCCGTCAGCAATGGAAGGAGAAGTCGGTGGTACGCAAACGGCTGGGGACGGTGGATGTCTGGCTGATCGGTTTGGGTGCGCTGCTGTTGTACGGGGCAACCGCAGCGCCCGGCATCGCGGAACTCTTCGACGACAGCCTGGAATTTCAGTTGGTCGCGCCCACTTTCGCCATCGCCCACCCCACCGGCTACCCGCTCTACACCCTTCTGGGCGGCCTGTGCAGCCGGCTGCTCTTCCCCATTGGCAACTGGGCCTGGCGCATGAACATCTTCAGCGCATTGGCCGGGGCAGGAACGATTGCCCTGCTCTATCTCCTGACAAAGCGGTTGAACGGCGGAGATGGCTGGAGCGGGCTGGCCGGGGCCATCACCTTTGCCCTCGGCCCGGTCTGGTGGGCGCAGGCGACAGTGGCCGAAGTCTACGCCCTGCACAATCTCTTTGTGGTAGCCCTTCTCTACGCCGCAGTCTCTCTGGGCAACCGGCCCACGAATCGCCAAATTACTGTACTCTGCATACTGGCCGGGCTTTCCCTCACCCACCACCGCACAGCAATCCTGCTTCTGCCTGGTCTGGCGCTCTATCTGCTCTGGACGCAGCCCGACCTGCGCCGTCCCCAGCCCGCCTGGCTGCTTTGGCTGGGCGCTTTCCTGCTTCCGCTGCTGCTCTACCTCTACATCCCCCTGCGCTCACTGCTGGGCGCAGCCGATTTGGAGGGCGATTACAGCAACACCTGGGCCGGTTTCTGGCGGCACGTGCTGGCAAGCGGCTACACCGGCTTCTTCGCCGATAATTCTCTGGCTGTCAGCCGTACGGCAGGCGAGTGGCTGGCTCTGGTGGTGGCCCAATTCGGCTGGCCGCCACTGGCGCTGGGTGTAGGTGGGCTGGCAATGGGGCTGATCCATCAGAAACAGCGGGCTGCCTGGGGACTGGTCTGGCTTACACTCGCTGCCAATCTGCTCTTTGCCCTCAACTACCGGGTGGCCGATGTGGAAGTCTTCTGGCTGCCCGTCTTTCTCTGCCTGGCGCTGGGTGTGGGTAACAGCGCGCATTGGCTTTGCTGGCTGGCAGCGCGCCTGGGCTTTGGTAAGCGCAAAGACGGCAGTTGGTTGGAAGCGGCGTTTCTGCTTGCACTGCTGGCCCTCGTCGTCAGCGGATGGGGTGGGCGAGGCGCAACCGTCAACCGCAGCGACGATTGGGCCGCCCATACGTACGCCCTCGCCCTGGCTGGGATAGATTTCCCGCCCAATAGCCAGGTCGTCGGTCTGCGCGGCCAGATGACAGCCCTCCAATTCATGCAGGCCAGCGCGGGGATGGCAGCCCACGCCCAGGCGGTGGCACTGGATGACCCGGACGAACGGCGCGCCTTTGTGGTGGAGTCTGTGGCCGCGGGGCTGCCCGTCTACCTCACCCAGGAGGTGGCGGGCATCGAAGACGCCTACAGTTTCAGCGGGGAAGGTGTGCTGGTGCGGGTCTGGCCCAGAGGAGAAGCTCAAGCGGGCGCGCCCACCCACCCGCTTACTCTTCCTCTGCTTGACGGTCATTTGCAGCTTACCGGCTACGACATAGAACTATTGAGCCAGCCCGGTGAGCCGGCCTTGCGTGTGGCTTTTTACTGGCGACCGACCGCACAACTCTCCCAACGTCTCAAACTCTCCCTGCGCCTGTTGGATGGCGCGGGTGAGGTCATCTGGGCCGAAGATCGCTATCCCCTGCGCCAGGTGGCGTCTACCAGCGCCTGGCTGCCCGGTGAAATTGTGCGGGATGTATATGATCTGTCGTTGCCCTCTGCCCCGGTCGAATTGCTGGTGATTGTCTATGACGAAGCAACCGTGGCCGAAGCGGGGCGGGTGACAGTGCCCCTGCCCTAAAGAAACGTAGAGCGGATTGGTAATCCGCCCGTGGACGGACTACCAGTCCGTCCTACAAGAAACGTAGAGCGGATTGGT
>JACQGT010000021.1 GCA_016199425.1 Chloroflexota bacterium | reverse complement strand
CTGGTTTCGACAGGCTCAACCCAAGCCAGCCCACCCAGCAGCGCCAGCAGCCCAAACACCAGATCCAGCCACCAGACCCGCACGATATTCACGCTTAGCCCCAGGCTGTAGGCGTTGAGCAGATCGGGCAGAAGAATCGAGAGAGGCACCGAAACAAAATTGCTGCCGCTGTGGGGTTGGCGCAGAATCAACCAGGCCGCGACGGCAACCATCCCGGCCACGGCCAGCAACCCCGTGCCCACCAGCAGAAGCGCCAGCTTGCGCCTGTGCCGCACCCCGCCCACCAGCACAAGGGCGTGTACAGGCAGCAGCAGTGCGGTGAAATAGTGGCTGGACAAAAAGGCGGCGGTGATGCCGATGTAGACGGCCAGCCGTCTGCGCCGGACGTCTGGTTTTGTCTCCTCCGCCCAGCGCATCAGCCCATAGCTACTGAGTACAGCCAGCAGTGCGGTCAACGTATACATGCGCACTTCCTGCCCATACCAGAGGTAAAAAGGACTGCCCGCAGCCAGGAAGAGTGCGATGGGGGCAGCCGGGCGCGGCAGCACACCCCGGCGCGCAAAGAGCCGCCCCAATGCCCACAGCCCTGGCAGCAGCAGTGTGGAAGCCATCACCGACGGAAAGCGCAGCACAAACTCGCTCGCGCCGGCCAGACGCACAAAGAGACCCAGCAGCACAAAATAGCCGAAGGGATGTTGATCGACCGTTGCCTGTTGGGTGAGGCTGTCGGTAATGAGGATGCGTCCGGCCAGTAGACTCGCCCAGCCGGACTCGGCCCGTTGCAGGCTCAGGCTCTCGTCCCACCAGAGATTCTTGGCTTCCAGTTGCCAGGTCAGCCGGGCAAAGGCGAACAGAATGAGCAGGAGCAACAGCCAGCGCCCGCCAATGAAAAAAGCCAGAAGCGCACCGCAGAGACGCGGAGAACGCGGAGTTTTTCTCTGTATCTTCTCTGTGTTCTCCGCGTCTCCGCGGTGAAAGTTCCCTTTTTGCAGTCGAGTCATAACAACCGATTATCCGGCAGGCGGCTGGGATTAGCCAAACCAGTGGATAATCCATAGACGGCCAGATGGCGGGCCGCGATGCTCTCCCAGCCGTAGAGACGGCTGCGCTGGCGGGCATTGGCCCGCAGTTTTGCCGCCAGCGCCGGATCGTCGGCGATGCGCAGCACTGCCTGGGCTGTGGCGTCCGCGTCGTTGGGTGGCACAGCCAGCCAATCCCGGCCATCCTGAAAATCGGGCAGGGGCGTCTGGGGCGTCGTCGTCACAATCGCGCAGCCGTTGGCAAGCCCGGCCATCAGCGTACCCCGGCGCAGGCTGGCCCCGTCGCTGTAGGGCATCACCAGCACGTCGATGGCATTGAGAGCGCCGGCTACCTTCGCATCGGCCAAACGGCCCGTCCAGTACACCCGTTTGGCCAGCCCCCATTCTGCGATACGCGCCTCCACCTCCTGCAAATAGGCAAAGTTTGTCGGATCGCTTGCGCCCACCCGTTCGCCGACCATCAATAGATGGGCGTTGCGCCCCTGGCCCACCAGCCGCTGCAGCGTCTCCACGAGAGTCATCCCGCCTTTGGAGCGGTTGAGAAAGCCGAAATAGGCCAGCAACAGATCCCCGTCCGCATACCCCCAATCGGTGCGTATGGCGCGCCGTTCTGCTTCGCTCACTTGCACGCCGCGGATATTGCTGCCGATGGGAATGGCGGTGAGAACTGCGACCCGTCCCGCCAACTGGCGGCGGTCCTGCTCGTTGGTGACAATCGTCACGTCGGCGCTGAACGCGGGCCGTTCTGTCACCCAGCGGCGCAGCCGCGCCCCGGCTTTGGGGAAGAGATAGGGCACGAGCAGGTCGTGATAGGTCCACGCCACGCGCAGACCCCGCCGTCGCCAGAGAAGTGGGCCAAAATTGATGGCCGGGTGCATCCCAAAGGCCGCGGTCTGGTATTGGACGTGAATCCAATCGGCAGCGATGGCCCGCGCGCGGTCGGCAATTTTCCCCAGGCTGCCCCATCCCCACCTGTCAACCTGTGGATAACTCCGGGGATAAGCCGGTGAATCGGGGGAAATTGTTGCACGCCGGTCGGTGAGAACCGACACCTGCACCCCCAGAGCGTTCAGCGCCTGGGCCAACGCCGCGCTATAGGCCCCCACGCCCCCCTGCATGGGCGGATATTCCCCCGTCACCATCAAAATATGCATCAGTTCCTCATGCGCTGCCGTGCGCCACGAAGGCGGTGTCCTGAGCTTGTCGAAGGGATGAAAACAGGAACGCAGATTACGCAGAAACCGCAGATTTTCGCAGATTTTATCCGTGCAAATCTGTGTCCTTACTGGCGATTGGACATTAACAAATCCCTTATCGCCAATCCCCAGTCGCTAGTCGCCAGTCGCCAGTCCTTATTTTCAGGTCAGAGTTGCTTTTCCAACGTATAGCCCCGGTAGTCCATCTCCTCGAAACCGACCTGACGGCACAGCCCCAGCCCGGCCTGATTGGTATGGCTGACAAAACCGACGAGGGTGCGGTTGCCGCGCAGGTGGGCGTCGTTGATCATCCGGCGCAGCAACCAGCGCCCGATCCCCCTGCGCCGCCAGGCCGAAGCCACAATCAACTCGACCAGCCCAGCCACGGGGTTGGCGTTGTGGGGTTCGCTTACCTGCCGCTCCACCATACGGGTCGCCGCGATGCGCACTTCATCCTTCTCGTAGAGTTGATAGCGCAAACCGATCTCGTCGTATTGGGGGTAGAGAGTATATCCGCCGGAGGGGACTTCCTCCCGTGCCGGGCGCTGCAAAGGATAGGCAAGGCAGTAGTAACGCTCTACCGGACGGTAGTCCGCCTGGTTCAGCCAGCGGTGGTGATCCTCCCACGTGCTGGGCAAGATACCGACGCCCAATTGATAGGCAGGATAGCCCGTGCTAAAGGAGAAGGCCCGCACCCGGCGCACGCTCTGCTCGCGCCAGAACTCCTCGGCTGTCTGCAAAAGCAGGCGCGCTACGTTCCCGGAAAGGGTGTATTCGGCGGGCAGAGCCAGAAAACGCAGCAGTCCCAAAGGCCGGTCGTCCATCAGATGCTGGGTGGCGTGGTCAAAGCCCACCCCCACATCGATAAAACCCAGCAGCCGCTCCTCGGCCAGCACGCCAAAAAGCTGGTGGCGCATCCAGCGCACAGAATGGAGCGTTGGCGGTTCCGGCTGAAAGCATTGCGCCTGAATCGCCGCATCGTCCATTGGGCAGGTGTAGGGAGCCTTGTACAGGGCCGGGGCCAACAATCCCTGCATCTGATGGCTGTCGGGCGGGTAGAGAATGCGGGCGTAGAGGCGTTCGGCGGCCATAGGCTACTCGACAATTCCCCGTTGCACAATCGCCAGCAGCTCGTCCTGGCGTTCCATAGCAGGCAAGAAGAGCGAGCGGGGATCGTCCAGATCGATCAGCCCATTGGCGGCCAGCGGATAGTAGATGAGACTGATCCCGGTTGTCATGTGGCCTGCTTGCGTGACGGTGACAATCTGGCGGAAGTCGATGTGGAGGGGACTCACAGCGAAGCGCCGGTGGCAGGTCAGACCCGTCGGCGTCAGTTCCACCTGTGTGGTGGCCGAGCGCAGGTTGACCGCGGCAAAGGCCAGGGCGATGACGAAAAAAAAGAGAGTGGGCCAGGCAAAGTTGCGGCCCACTTCCCAGGCAAAGAGCAGAGCAACCAGCACCCCCCCATAGGCCATCAGTGTGTAGGAACGCCGGGGTCGGTACAATCGATATTCAGACATCGTTTCCCAACTGTTTAGCCTCAGAGATCAGCGCCGGTTGAGTAGGCCGCATTTGGGCCGTATCGAAACCAAGCGGGT